>JAHEMO010000033.1 GCA_024643625.1 Chitinophagaceae bacterium | reverse complement strand
GATTTACCACGATAAACGTTTACACCAAGAATGTCGACGTCCTTACAATATTGGGATATCAGATTGAGAAAAAGCAGATCTCCGTTGCATATTGCCACCGGATGCCCGCCATCCAATTTTTTCATTTCCACCGTTGCCTCATTAAAAAGCTGGTAGAGGTGTGCCGCTCTTTTAGTGGCTTTTTGGTCTTCTACGGGAATATCTTCCGTTTCTGCACCGTCCCAAAACAAGCCATAGTTGTTCTCGTTGCCCAATAAATATAGCAGCAAGCCCGGGGTATTGCGATATTCCTCCACCATTTCGCGGGTTTCCTTCAATAATAAATCGTGGGTACGAGGGTCCGAGTATTCAGTGTTAACCACCCATGCACCATTGAGCGTAAGGCCGTAGCGGCCAAATGAGTGATTGAGCATGGTATAAATACCGTAACGCTCGTAGATGTATTGAATCCATTTTTTGGGAATACCGGTGTACACCCGTATAACATTGACTCCCATATTTTTCAGGAGTGACATCTCATCGTCAAGTGCAGCTCTTACTACATCATCTGATTGTTTCCACAGACTATAATTGAAATTTGTCCCTATCGGGAAATAGTCCCAGTTCATGCCATTTACAAAAAATGGCTTTCCGTCTACAGTAAGCTTACTCCCGGTAGTTGCATCTACCGATACTTTTTGTCCCTGTGCGAGACTCATATGGGTCAGGCCAATAGCCAAACACCATAAAAGAAGATTCTTTTTCATTGGCAGTCTGTTTTCTAATCGAAGGCGTAAATTATCAAAGACCATCTTGCTTACCCTATATACAAAGTATATACACGAAGGATAAATTCAAATTTCAAAACTTTAAAATACTGATTTTCAGTGTTTTAAATCAATTTATACCTTTTAGCTGTAAGGGTGTTGTATAGGTCGGCAATTAATCTTTGGTTTGCTAAATTGGTGGTCAGATCCCCCAAAACAGCATTGTGTAGAACCAATTTAGAGGACAGGCCTGATATCATAAAACAGACGGAAACGGCTAAATATGGTTGAGAAAACCATGTAAATCCTCATCGGAGCCGAGGTGAAGTTTTTTGCGTAGCCGCGAACGGCTTATGTATACGCTCGACGGTTGAACTTTCAGCAAATCGGCAATTTCGGCGGAGCTCAGTCCAATTTTCAGGTAGGCACAAAGGCGCAGGTCATAAACCGAAAGGTCTTCAAATTTGTCTTTCAGCACTTTAAAGAATTCTTGGTGTAACTCATCCATCTGAATTTCAAAAACTTTATCCTCCTCGGCTTCGGAATATTCCAGCAGCCGCTGAATTTCGGCCCACTTTACCTTAGCTCTTCCCGGGTTGGCTAGTCCTTCTTCGAAACTCGCTTTTATTTTCTCCAACAAATTGGCTTTGTCCGCATTATCCTTTGCCTTGGTAGCCAGTTCTATGGTTTTGGTTTTGAGTTGTTGGGCCAGTTGCTCCTTTTCCACAATTAACTGCTGTTGCTGTAATTCCATCAGTTTCTGGTGATGTTTTTCAGCCTGATCGCGCAGCATTTGTTTTTGCTTCTCCAACATATGGCGTCGTTGCTCTTGCAATTTGTGGTGCAGCCTGCGTCGAACGCCGTATACCAACATCCCTGCAATTATAAGGTAGCTGGTATAGCCATACCAACTTCTGTACCAGGGCGGCCTGATGGTAAGCGGTACCAGCATTGTATCACCGGGTATGCCATTTACCTTACTCATAATTTCAACTGTATAGTTGCCCTCGTTCATATTGAGCAGCGAGATAATATTGCTGCGTTGCCAATTGCTCCAGGCAGTATCCAACTTCGGTAGCCGATAGCGGAATTCAGCGTCAGGAAATTGCGGCACTACTACTTTCAGTTCCAAATCATTATAAGAGAACGGAATAGGTTCGGTGGGCTGAAATATTTTTTCCTCCTGATCAGACCTGCCGGCAATCTGGCGAAGCATGGGCGATAAGACATTTTGCCTAACCGCTTGAAGCCCTGGCCGGTATTGCAGAGCGAACCCGTTATGAATAGGGATAAAACTATATTGACTGTCTAAAAATTCGGCCTGTTGTTGCTCGTTTACAATGCCGTCTACTGTTATGTCAGGAATAAGCTTTCTGCCAGCAATAAACCTGCCCTCCGCCTCTTTGTAGGTAAATATTTCGTTGCCACACCATAGTTCCATTGTGTTGGCCGATGCCTGCAGGCGGATATCGCTACCGCAGAAAATACTGTCGGGAAATATGGTTCGTCCAAGGGGTTGAAGGTCCTTGTTTAATGAAGCTCTGATGATGCCGTAATTAGGAATGTTTATCCATAGTATGGAATCCCGCTGTAAAAGCAGCTGATTACAGGATCCGGCTATTTCCGCCATTTTTTTATGGAATACCCATTGCCCATCTACCAGATTATAAATGCTGATGCCGTTATAATATCCGGCAAGCATATGGTTAGCATCGGTTTGTAACAAGGTCCACACCCCGGCCTCACTTTCAAGCGGTACAAATTTTTTCCCTTCTATCCGAAATAATCCCCTGTCGTGCCCCACCATCAGTTGGCTCCCGATTTTTCTTATGGTCCATACCTGTCCCTCCGATCCTGGTATCAAATCAAATTGCGGGCCTTGTTCCGCACCATTGAGCCGCTCCCATGGCATGGCAAAAAGACCCTGATTAGTGCCGAGGTAAAAGAGACCATTGTCCAGACTAGCAGCGCGGGCGGTGCCAAAATTTCCTGCATAATCTATCAGGTAACTGTTTGCACCGCTAATATCTATGGCGCTCAGTCCTACATCCATACTCGCCCATAATCGTCCGGTCTTGCTGTAATGCAAGCCCAGGATGGTGTTGTTAGGCAATCCCTTCCGTTTATTAATATGCTGCAAAATCTGGTAATCGGGTGCCGTACAAAAAAGGCCATCGAATATAGTGCCGAAGGCGAGGCTGCCATCCGGGAGTTGTGTAAAGGAAAATACCTTGTCAGTAGCCAACTTTTCCGAGAGTTGATTTTGCAGCGGAATCAAACGGCCATTTTTAACCTGCCACAGCCCCTGGTTTTGTGTAACTGCAACCAATGCTTGCTGCTGACGGTACAGCCCTTTTGTCTGCAGGGATATTCCATCCGGATAGGTAGCTATACTCAGCAGAGATGAGCCCTGCAAAACATAGAGTCCGCGGGAAAGGGTGGATACATAAAGCGTATCGCCTAATGTGAAGCATCCGGTTATTTCATCCGGCGCTGCCACCCGTGTTATTTGCTCGTTGGCCAGCAGGTAAATATTGTCTTTGGAGCCAAAAGCTATTTTGTTTTCAAGAATGGCAATGTTCCAGAACTCTTCGTTTCTTGGGTTTACAACCTGTTTGAACGGATAAAGCGATTGGTAAGTAAATGTTCCATTGGTATTTCGTCGCCACCGGCCAAAATCCAGATCGGAACCCGTATACAAGATGCTGTCGCTGGCTACAGCAATACTGCGGGTAAAGCCTTGACTTCCCTTGAAAATCTGCCAATCTGCGCCATCGTATTCCAGTAATCCCTTTTCTGCAGCCATGTACATAAGCCCATTTGGTGCAGAGGCAATGGCCCATACTTTGCCATGGCGCGCCTGGGCTGCAGAGGCAAAATGATCCATTTTGGGTATGCCTTTGGTAGGCATAGATAAGGGCTGTGCTATTGCAGAAGCCCCAATTACAGATACGCAAATAATGCTTCGAACGATACCTGCAAAGACCTGCTTTGCACAAAGCATGGCAAAGCACCTCGGAAGGTTGATTTTTTTTTGGTATAAGTGATTGGCAGCAGTCAAGTTTTGTACCCGAATATTATTCGGTATAGTGCCAAAGCAAAGGATAAAATTCCAAATAGTAGCAAAAGCTAATAGATATAGCAGCATTCTGCTGGCAGCGTGTTGTTGCCGTGTACGCTATAAAATACTATGCAAACAACGTTAGGGCTTTATGCAGGTGGGCAATGTCCTTTCGTCCGCCTGGTTACTAAAGCCAAATAGACATACTGAGGCCGAAAATAACAAAACCTATGATGCGAAGCGAGTCGGCCCGATATGCTGCTCGGATACTTGCTGTGGCGAATGGCGCATGCCTTCGGCACGCTTGCATAAAGCCTCTTGTTAGGCGCTAAAGGCACGCTAAACGGCATTTCAAGGGCATCCTTTGGTCATTTGTTACTTTACAACTATGGTAAAAGGTGACCACCTTCTTGTTTTATTATTTGCCGTCATTACTATTATCGCATCAAAGACTATCTTAGAATTTCTTGTTAGGCTTTTTATTATCTCCTCCTGATCTTTTGAGAGCAAATTTCCGGACGTTTTAATCGGCGGCGAAAGCGTGACGGAATCTGGTCCAATGAAAGTCGTCTCAAACGAGGCAATTGTCGCTTCAAAAAAATAGAGAGAACCGCTTGTTGTAATTCTCAAACCCTTGTTTGCAAGAATTTCAGCTACGGTAGCTGTATCCTTATAAATGTTTCCAAATTGTATTGAAGGTTCCGGCAAAGAGTCAATGAAAAAAATTCTTTTAAGCAGCAATTGTTTGCCAGCATAAACTAATAATGTGTCCGGAGAAAAGGTTCTTACCTCGATAGTGAATTCGTTGCTATCGTATGCGGAAATAACATTGCCATTCTTGGAGATTAAACTGACTTTAACGGTTGTTCCCGTAACCAGTATCCTGTTTTGCACATGATGAATCAATATATTAGTGTCTTTTACGACAAGACTTGCATTTCTAATGATAATTTGGGATTCAACTTTGATGGAGATGAAAATCAAACCAAATAAAGTAGCATACTTCATAACTTATTTTATATGGCCTTTAACGCACAACAAGGTTATGAATTGCGCCTAACTATCTGTTTTCCGCAACTTAAAGACAGCTTGCCATAATAATAAGGTTGAGGTCTTCTGTTTAAGCCATTGCTGCCAATATGCTTTGTTCTTTTGCTTCAAGGCTGCTATGCCCCATCAGGTATTCATCCAGTTTGCGGGCACATTCGCGGCCTTCGCTTATCGCCCATACCACAAGGCTTTGGCCACGCCGCATATCACCACAGGCAAATACTTTTGGTATGCTGGTTTGGTAGCTGTTTTCCGTGGCTCTTACATTGCCGCGTTCGTCCAGTTCTACCTCTAAATCGTTTAAAGCACCGCTGTGCTGCGGGTGTAAGAAGCCCATCGCTAATAATGCCATCTGGCAAGGTATTTCGCGTTCCGTACCTTCAACTTCCATAAATGTCGGGCGTCCGTTAGCTGCGGTTTTCCATTCTACATCTACCACTTTCAACGCCCGCAGGTTACCATTTTCGTCACCCAAAAATGACTTGGTTTGCATAGCCCAATGACGTTCGCACCCTTCTTCGTGGCTGCTGGTAGTCTTCAGCAACATGGGGTAGGTGGGCCATGGCATCCGTTCGTTGCGATCGCCGGGAGGCTTGCCTAACAGCTCAAGTTGAGTAACACTTGCTGCACCATGTCGGTTGCTAGTGCCCACACAGTCGCTGCCGGTATCGCCACCGCCTATAACTACCACATCCTTGCCGGTGGCCAAAAGCGGGGCATCCCATTGGCTTCCTTCGTAACCCGCAGTTGTATGCCAGTCGCGTTCAGGATCGTAGACCCGGGTATTTTGTTGTTTTAAAAACTGCATGGCAAAATGCACGCCGTTGAGTTCGCGACCCGGTATTTCCAAATCGCGGGGAACAGTGCTTCCACCGGCCAACACAATGGCATGATAATCTCGAAGCAAACTGCTCACTGAAATATGACTGCCTACTTCGGTATTGCAGATGAAGCTAATGCCCGACGCCTCCATTACGGCAATGCGGCGGTCAATTACCCATTTTTCCAGTTTGAAATCAGGGATGCCGTAGCGAAGCAATCCGCCCGGTTTTTCGTCGCGCTCAAATACCGTTACCATATGGCCAGCTGCGTTCAGTTGGTCTGCTGCTGCAAGACCAGCAGGACCGCTTCCTACCACGGCTATTTTCTTGCCGGTGCGCAGGTTTATCTGCCGCGGCTGTACAAATCCTTTTTCAAAGGCAATTTCAATAATGTGGCGCTCAATTTCTTCAATGGCTACCGGCGGTTGGTTGATACCTAAAACACATGCGCTTTCGCAAGGGGCCGGACAAATGCGACCTGTGAATTCAGGAAAATTATTGGTGCTGCTCAGGATGTCATAGGCTTCCTGCCAGTTTTTATCGTATACCGCGTCATTAAACTCAGGAATAACATTTCCCAAAGGGCATCCGCTGTGGCAAAATGGTATCCCGCAATTCATGCAGCGGGCGGCCTGTTCATTAAGCTTTGGCTCATCGTAGCGTTGTATAAATTCCTTGTAGTCGTGCAGGCGCTCCTCTACGGGTCTTTTACCTGGCATTTCTCTGGTATATTCCTTAAATCCTGTTGGCTTCCCCATTACTATAGTTCCTTTTGAATGCTTAATTTGACATTAATGAAGGCTACTTTCAGCGCAGCGCTTCTGCTGTTTCTTTTTGTTTGGCTAATACGGCTTTGTATTCCCGCGGAAATACTTTTATGAACTGGGAAACACTGTTGTCCCAGTCTTTAAGCAGGTAATCGGCCACTGCACTACCGGTTTTCTCCCAATGTGCCTGCACCTGCTGTTTTAGCCAACCGGCGTCTTCCGCATCAAGCGTTTCCAGATTCACCATTTCTTTGTTGCAGAGCGCATCAAAATTGCCATCCGCATCGTACACATAGGCGATTCCGCCGCTCATGCCTGCGGCAAAATTTCTGCCGGTTTTGCCCAACACAATTACATGGCCACCGGTCATGTATTCGCAGCCATGGTCGCCCACGCCTTCCACTACGGCAGTGGCGCCGGAATTGCGCACGGCAAAACGTTCACCGGCTTTGCCTCTTACAAATATTTGTCCGCTGGTAGCGCCATATAACGCCACATTGCCAATGATACTATTGTCTTCGGCCACAAAATTGGAATGGATGGACGGGTAGATAATGAGTTCCGCGCCGCTGAGTCCCTTTCCAAAATAGTCATTGGCGTCTCCTTCTATTTCCATGCGCAGGCCGCGTGTGGTAAATGCGCCAAAACTTTGCCCCGCGGTACCCACAAATTTGAAATGAAGTGTTCCCTCAGGCAAAGCCGCCGAACCAAATGCACGGGTAATTTCATTGCTCAGCAGGGTACCCACGGTGCGGTCGGTATTAATAATCGGCATTTCAGCAAACACTGCTTGCTGAGAGGCAAAAGCCGGCTTTGCGAGTTCCAATAATTTCCAATCGAGAATATTATCGAGCCCATGGTCCTGCTCCTCATGTTGAAAACGCTGGTATTGGCCGGGGATGTTGTACAAAATATCGCTTAAATCGAGTTTATCGTACTTCCAATGCTTGATATCGTCGCGCATTTCAAGGTATTCCGGATGGCCCACCATTTCTTCTACTGATGCAAAGCCAAGTTCCGCCATTATTTCCCGCAACTCTTCCACCAGAAATGTAAAGAAGTTGACAACATGGTCGGCATCCCCGGTAAAGCGTTTCCTTAACTCCGGGTCTTGGGTGGCTACACCTACAGGGCAGGTATTTAAATGACATTTGCGCATCATAATGCAGCCTTCAACCACCAATGCAGCGGTGGCCACTCCCCATTCTTCGGCACCCAGCAATGCCGCAATGGCAATATCGCGTCCGGTTTTCATTTGGCCATCGGCCTGCACCACTACTCGACTGCGCAACCCATTCAGCACCAGAGTTTGGTGGGCTTCCGCGAGGCCCAGTTCCCAGGGTAGCCCCGCATGCCGAATACTGCTGATAGGCGATGCACCGGTGCCGCCATCATGACCTGCAATCAACACTACATCGGCCTTGGCCTTGGTAACGCCGGCTGCAATGGTGCCCACGCCTGCTTTGCTCACCAGCTTAACACTGATACGCGCTCTGCGGTTGGCATTCTTGAGGTCATAAATCAACTGCGCTAAATCTTCTATCGAATAAATATCATGGTGGGGCGGGGGAGAAATAAGGCCTACACCCGGCGTGCTATGCCGCACCCTGCCAATCCAATCATCCACCTTATGGCCAGGCAATTGACCGCCTTCACCGGGTTTGGCGCCCTGTGCCATTTTTATTTGTAACTCATCGGCCTCGGTAAGGTAGCGGGCTGTTACACCAAAGCGGCCGCTGGCCACTTGCTTGATGGCGCTGCGCAAATTGCTGCTGTCCACCTGCTTTTCGTACCGGGCTTCATCTTCGCCACCCTCGCCGGTATTGCTTTTGCCACCCAAAATATTCATGGCTTTAGCCAATGTGGTGTGGGCTTCCCAACTTATGGAGCCAAAGCTCATGGCTCCTGAAGCAAAACGACGGTATATTTTTTCAGCAGGTTCTACTGATGCGAGTGGAATAGAAGCCCGTAGCTTTTTAAACTGGAGTAAGCCCCTGAGGGTGGCTGCTTTTTGGGTTTGGTCGTTTATGAGTTTGCTGTATTTTTTAAACTGGCTATAATCATTCATGCGGGTGCTGTATTGCAGCAGATGAATGGTTTGTGGATTAAAAAGATGATACTCGCCTTTACGCTTCCACTGGTATATGCCGCCCACAGGTAAGCGGTCTACCGGTATGGCCGTTTTGCTGAAAGCAAAATAATGTTTGGTTAGAACCTCACGGGCAATTTCATCCAATCCAATGCCTTCAATACGGCTGATAGCACCTGTAAAGTATTGATCGACAACTGATTTATTGATACCAATAATCTCAAAAGTCTGCGCCCCCTGATAGCTCTGCAGTGTGCTGATGCCCATTTTGCTGAACACTTTGTACAAGCCTTCGCACACGCTTTTTACATAGTTCTTTTTCAGCGCCTCTACGTCCAAATCACTTTTTAGTTTACCACTAAGTTTCATGTCTCTGATGGTACTTAGCGCCAGATAAGGATTGATAGCCGTAACGCCAAAGCCAAGCAAGCAGGCAAAATGATGGACTTCCCATACATCGCCGGCCTCTACTACAATGCCTACTTTACCACGATATCCTTTGCGGATAAGATGGTGGTGAACTGCGCTCACACAAAGCAGGGTAGGAATGGGCGCATGATCGCTGTCGATAGCGCGGTCGCTCAGGATGATTACTTCAAAACCATCTTCAACTGCATCCACCGCATAGCGGCAAAGCCGGTCAAGGGCTTTTTTCATAGCTCCGGGTTCGCCGGTAGCATTAAAATAGCATTGCAGGGTTTTAGCCTGATAAATGCCGGTATCCACACTACGTATTTTTTCCAGCTCGTAGTTATTCAGCACCGGATGTACAAGCTCAATAATATGCGCACTGGTAGGGTCTTCGCCTAAAAGGTTGCCATTGTTACCCACAAATGTGGCAAGGCTCATTACCAGTCGTTCTCTGATGGGGTCGATGGGTGGGTTAGTAACCTGTGCAAATAGCTGTTTGAAATAACTACTCAAATGCTGGGGCTGATCGCTAAGTACGGCAAGCGGAGTATCTGTACCCATACTGCCAATTGGCTCTTTGCCATCAAGCGCCATGGGTGTGATAATGGATTCCAAATCTTCAGTGGAATAGCCAAATACTTTTTGGTATTTGAATACCTGATCGGCGTGCAGATGGGTAAACTGTACCCTGGGGCTAGGCAGTTCTTCCAGTCTTATTTTGTAACGGTTGAGCCATTCACCATAAGGCATGCGGCTGCAAATGCGCTGCTTAAGTTCTTCGTCGCTTATAATGCGGCCAAGCTCCATGTCTACAATAAACATTTTACCGGGCTGCAGGCGGCCTCGTTGTTTAATATTAGCAGGCTCCACGGGTAGCGTTCCAGACTCGGAACTCATAATCACACGATCGTCGTGCGTAACGGTAAAACGCGATGGGCGCAAGCCATTTCTATCCAGCGTTGCGCCAATTATTTTTCCGTCGGTGAAGGAAACGGATGCAGGACCGTCCCAGGGTTCCATGAGGCAGGCATGGTATTCATAGAAGGCCTTTTTAACCGGATCCATGGCATCATCGCCGTCCCAGGCTTCCGGTATCAGCATCATCATTACATGCGGCAGTTCTCTGCCGGTAAGTGTAAGTAGCTCAATCACATTATCCAGACATGCACTATCGCTTTGGGCCATGCTAACTACGGGTAACAGCATGTCCATTTCTTCTTTGGTAAAATAGGGGGAGGTAAATCCTTTTTCGTTACTCTTAAGCCAGTTGAGATTGCCTTGCAGGGTATTTATTTCACCATTATGCGCAATAAAGCGGAAGGGCTGTGCCAGTTTCCAACTCGGAAAAGTGTTGGTAGCAAACCGGCTATGCACCAGGCCAAAAGCGCTGGTCATCATTTTGTTTTGCAAATCGGGGAAATAGCCACGCACCTGCATGCTGGTCAGCTGCCCTTTGTACACAATCGTTTTGTGCGAAAGCGATGCGATATAAAATCCTACTGAGTCTTTCTTAACGGTTTGGTTGATAAGATGCGATGCATGGTTGCGTAGCACAAAAAGCTTACGCTCAAACTGCATGGGATCGCTGATATGATCGGGGCAGGCTATAAAAACATGTTCCATTTCCGGCTCCACCGACAGGGCTGTAGGCCCAATGCCCGCAGGATTCACAGGCACTTTGCGATAGCACAATATTTCCAAACCCAGTTTTTCTACGGTTCGGTTAAAAGTGTCGCGGCAGGCTTCGCGTTCGCTAATGTTTTTGGGAAAAAACAATACGCCAACACCATAGCGGCCGTACTCAGGTAGTGTTACGCCTAATTGCAAACATTCCTTGTACAAAAACTCATGCGGAATTTGTAGCATAATACCTGCACCATCGCCGGTATTGGCTTCGCAACCACAGGCTCCGCGATGCTCCATGTTTTCCAACACAGTTAGTGCATCTGCAATATTATCATGCGTCTTTTTCCCTTTCAGGTGCGCAACAAAGCCAATGCCACAGGCATCGTGTTCAAACTGCGGGTTATACAAACCCTGCTCACCGGGAACTATAGTAAATTTTGCCATTCAAAAAGGTTCAACAAATAATAAAATCCTTTTGACGTATGGCAAGCAATCGTGCGAATATATATTTTTCGTATAAGCCACGGCTTGCCACCCTTAAAATATTGAAATTTTACACCAGATAACCAAACAGGGTATTATCCTTATTGATTTCTGTAAACCGTACATTAAACTTTTGCATGCGCTCCAAAAGACTATAATAGTCTTCCCGGTCTTCCAATTCCACACCAACCAGAGCAGGAGCGGTTTCCTTATTGGTTTTCAACATGTATTCAAAGCGGGTGATATCATCGTTAGGTCCGAGTATCTCGTTTACAAATTCTTTTAGCGCGCCGGGTCGCTGCGCAAAATGAATAAGGAAATAATGTTTGAGCCCTTCAAATTGAAGGCTCTTTTCTTTTATTTCCGGCATGCGATCAATATCGTTGTTGCTGCCGCTCACAATACACACCACATCCTTGCCGGCTATTTCATCTTTTATAAAGTCGAGCGCTGCAATGCTTAATGCACCGGCGGGTTCCACTACTATAGCATCGCTGTTATAGAGATTGAGGATGGTGGTACAAATTTTTCCTTCGGGTACCAGCACCACATCATCCAGTACGTCTTTACAAATATTAAAAGTGATGTCACCTACGCGCTTTACCGCTGCGCCATCTACAAATCGATCAATATGATCCAGCACCACTGGATGACCGGCGTCCATAGCGGCCTTCATACTTGGTGCCCCTGCGGGTTCTGTGCCAATAATTTTTACACCCTCTACACGGTGTTTGATATAGCTGCCGGCACCGGCTGACAGACCACCGCCACCTACGGGAAATATTACATAATCCGGTCGGGCAAGATCTTCCAATATTTCAAGGCCAACGGTAGCCTGACCCTCAATAATTCGCAAATCATCAAATGGGGGAATAAAAACCCGGTTATTAGCTTCTGTATATGCCATAGCAGCCACGGCACAATCGTCAAAACTGTCGCCAACAAGTTTCACCTCCACATGATCGCCACCAAACATCTTGGTTTGGTTTATTTTTTGCTTTGGGGTTATTACCGGCATAAAGACTACCCCGTGCACATTTAGCGCATGACAACTAAAGGCAAACCCTTGCGCATGATTGCCGGCGCTTGCACAAACCACTCCGCGTGCCAGTTCATCGGGGCGCAATTGACTGATCATATTATATGCCCCACGAATCTTATAACTGCGCACGGTTTGCAGGTCTTCGCGCTTCAGGTAAATATTGGCGTTGTAGCGTTTACTTAATGGCGCATTGCGCTGCAATGGTGTTGGTTTCACCACCTTACGCAGTCGGACTGACGCTGCAGCTACATCCAGCATAATGGGCGGAACCGGTTTTATCATCTGTTGGTTGTTCAATGAAACTTATAAAAGCCACAACTATGATGAACACCTGCTTCAGGCAATTAAAAACCATAGTTGTGGCGGTGAAAATTTAATCAGGCTTCTTGTGGTGCCGGTTGGTTTTCCGGACGCAGACTGCGTACTACTTTGCCGGCCTGCCACATTTCGCTTTCGCGCAATTCTTTTAATTCCTCTTCCAGTTTAGCCCGATAATCCGGCTGGCTGTTGCTGTCAATGCTGCGCTGCGATTCTTTTCCAGTGGCGACACTGTCGTATAACTCCTCAAAAACGGGTTGGGTTGCATCTTTAAACTTCTTCCACCAATCCAATGCACCACGCTGTGCAGTAGTAGAACAGTTTGCATACATCCAATCCATGCCGTTTTCTGCCACCAAAGGCATAAGGCTTTGCGTAAGTTCTTCCACAGTTTCATTAAAGGCTTCTGATGGCGTATGCCCTTTGCTCCGTAATACTTCGTACTGTGCTGCAAAAATGCCTTGAATGGCACCCATTAATGTGCCTCGCTCGCCGGTAAGATCACTGAACACTTCTTTGCGGAAATCAGTTTCGAATAAATAGCCACTGCCTACCGCAATGCCTAAAGCAACTACACGGTCTTTTGCTTTGCCCGTAGCGTCCTGGAAGATAGCATAGCTGGAATTGAGGCCGCGACCCTGCAAGAACATACGACGTAGTGATGTGCCGGAGCCTTTGGGGGCCACTAAAAATACATCAACATCGGCAGGAGGCACAATGCCTGTTTGCTCATTAAAAGTTACACCAAAGCCATGGCTGAAATAAAGTGCTTTACCCGCAGTTAGATGTTTCTTTACGGTTGGCCACAATTCAATCTGAGCCGCATCGCTAAGCAGGTAGCAGATTATGGTACCACGCTGCAAAGCTTCTTCAATTTCAAAAAGTGTTTCACCCGGCACAAAGCCATCGGCCATTGCTTTGTCCCATGTTTTTGAATTTTTACGCTGCCCAACAATTACATTGATGCCATTGTCTCGTTGGTTAAGTGCCTGCCCCGGGCCTTGCACGCCATAGCCTATTACTGCAATGGTTTCATTTGCCAACACTTGTTGTGCTTTTTCCAGTGGAAATTCTTCGCGGGTTACTACGTTTTCTACGGTGCCGCCAAAATTGAGTTGTGCCATATTGCTTGTTTTTAAGTTGTTCTTTTTGTTATAAAATGTTTGATGTTGTTTTTATTGTCTTCTTAAGGCCTACATGCTAAATACATGTTCCTGCTCATTCAGGTATTCGTTCTCCACAACTTCATCAGAAGGTGCAAAGCGTTCAAATTCCTTTATCTTTTCGTGGAAGCCATTGCTTTCTTTGATGATAGCTACCCTTGCACTTCTTACAAATTCAATAAGTCCGTAGGGTTCCAAAACTTTTATCATGCCATCGGTTTCTTCGCGGTGGCCTGTCACTTCGAAAATGGTATAGTCTTCTCGTATCACCACTACGCTGGCGCCATGTTGGCGCAGCAAACGTTCTACATACACTTTCTGGGTAATTTGTTTGGTAGGCACTTTGTACAATGCCATTTCCTGCCAAATAATTTCCTCATTGCTGCTGTAATATGCTTTAAGTACTTCTACTTGTTTTTCAATTTGACGAACCAGCTTTTTTACCACGTCTTCAGTTTCATCAATTACAATATTGAAACGATGAATACCCGGCACTTCGGAAGGTGACGTGTTGAGGCTGTCGATATTAATTTTTCGCCTGCTGAAGATGATGGCTATCCGATTGAGCAAGCCAATATGGTTTTCAGTATAAACGGTGATGGTATATTCCTGCTTTTGCATAATAGAAAAATGGGAGTGATAAATTATAGGTCTTCGGCGCAAAGTATTATTTCACTAACGCCGCGTCCTTGCGGAACCATGGGGAATACATTGTTCTCTTTGCCCACCATCACTTCAAGCAGATAGGCGCCAGGGTGATTAATCATAGTGCTAATGGCTTCGGTTAGATTTTCTCTTGCATTAATCCTTTGGCCGGCAATGCCATAGCCCTTGGCTACAGTAACATAATCGGGGCTTGTTATATTTACGAATGAGTAGCGGTTTTCATGAAACAGTTGCTGCCACTGCCGCACCATGCCTAAAAATTCATTGTTGAGAATGAGAATTTTTACCGGTGCGCCAAACTGCATAATTGTGCCTAGTTCCTGCAGCGTCATTTGAAAACCACCATCGCCAATAATAGCCACTACCGTGCGATGAGGTGCGCCGTAATGTGCGCCAATAGCGGCTGGCAGCGCAAAGCCCATCGTGCCGAGTCCACCGGATGTAATATTGCTTTTGCTTTGCCTGAATCCTGCATAGCGACAAGCAACCATTTGGTGTTGTCCTACATCGGTAACTATTATGGCGTCGTTATTAGTGGCAAGATTCAATGCTTCAATTACTTCCGCCATTGACAGTTTATCGGTTGACGGATTTTTTTCAGGCGTAATAACGATCTCTTGTTCACGGGCATCATAATCCTTAAAACGCTGCAACCATTGCGGATAAACACCGGCCTCAATTGCGGCAGTAAGCATGGGTAAGGTTTCTTTGCAATCGCCCCAAACCGGTACCGTTGCCTTTACGTTTTTATCAATTTCTGCAGGATCAATATCCAGATGAATTACTTTGGCTTGCTTGGCATATTTATCTAATCTGCCGGTAACCCGATCATCAAAACGCATGCCGATGGCAATTAACACATCACATTCATTGGTTAACACATTGGGCCCATAATTGCCATGCATACCTAGCATGCCAACATTAAGCGGATGGGTAGTGGGCAATGCGCTTAATCCCAAAATTGTCCATGCGGCAGGAATACCTGATTTTTCTACAAATGCTTTGAACTCATCTTCTGCCTTACCCAATATCACTCCCTGGCCAAAAACAATCAATGGTTTTTGTGCTGCGTTAATCAATTCGGCGGCTTGCTTCACATATTCAGGCCTTACAAACGGCTTCGGGCGGTAACTGCGGATATAATTGCAGGCTTTGTATCCGGCAAAATCTACTTTTTGTAATTGTGCATTCTTGGTTATGTCAATAAGCACCGGTCCGGGTCGGCCGGTTTTAGCAATATAAAATGCCTTGGCAAGCGCTTCTGCAATTTCGCTGGCATCCGTTACCTGATAATTCCATTTGGTAACCGGCGTTGTAATGTTTATAACATCAGTTTCCTGAAATGCATCAGTGCCCAGCAGATGGGCAAATACCTGACCGGTAATGCAAACTACGGGCGTACTATCTATCATTGCATCGGCAAGGCCGGTAACAAGATTGGTAGCACCTGGACCACTTGTGGCAAATACAACGCCCGTGCGGCCGCTGGCGCGGGCATAGCCTTGCGCTGCATGTATGCCGCCTTGCTCATGACGGACGAGTATATGTTCCAGTTGATCCATATAATCATACAGTGCATCATAAATAGGCATAATGGCGCCGCCGGGATAGCCAAAAATGGTATCGACCTGCTCGGCCAGCAATGCCTTAATTACTATTTCTGAACCCGACATCGGGCTGCCCGGTAGGGCCTGCTTTGTTTGTGATTCCTGTGTTGCTGTTGCTTGCATGTTATGCTGCGGTTTATATGTTTTCACCAATCGGTTATGCAACCTTTGTCTGCGCTGGAAACCTGTTTGGCATATTTGTACAATAGCCCTTTAGTCTCAGCAGGAGCGGGTTGGCGCCAATTGGCTTTTCGTTTGTTTATAATGGCATCATCAATCAATACATTCAGTTTGTTATTTGCCGCGTCAATTTCAATGGGATCATTGTCTTCTACCAAACCAATTAAACCACCGTTATATGCTTCGGGGCTAATATGACCTACTACAAATCCGTGTGTGCCACCGCTAAATCTTCCGTCTGTAATAAGTGCTACTGAACTACCCAAACCCGCGCCAATAATGGCTGATGTGGGTTTAAGCATTTCTGGCATGCCGGGTGCACCACAAGGGCCTACATAACGTATTACTACTACATCGCCCGCTTGCACTCTTCCAGATTCAATGCCGCGTATCAATTCTTTTTCTCCATCAAACACGCGTGCAGGCCCGGTAAATTTTTCGCCTTCTTTGCCTGTTATTTTTGCTACGCTTCCATTTTCTGCAAGATTGCCATACAGTATTTGCAAATGGCCTGTTGCTTTCAAAGGACTTTCCAGTGGTGCAATAATTTTTTGCGCAGCAATATCGAAGTCTGGTACCACGGCAAGATTTTCTGCGATAGTTTTTCCGGTAACAGTCATGCAATCACCATGCAGCATGCCTTTGCTCAACAAGTATTTCATTACACCGGGTATACCGCCTTGCTCATGCAAATCCTGCATCAGGTATTTGCCGCTTGGCTTAAAGTCTGCCAGTAGTGGTGTCTTATCGCTAATGGCTTGAATATCGTCTTGCGTAAATGCTACGCCTGCACTATGCGCCATGGCCAGCAAATGCAATACAGCATTTGTGCTGCCGCCCGTGGCTATCACAACAGTGGCAGCATTTTCAAATGCTTTGCGCGTCATAATATCAAGCGGTTTTATATCCTGCTCCAGCAAATGGTGTATGGCTTTGCCTGCTGCTTCACATTCCTTTCTTTTAGCTTCGCTTGTAGCGGGATTGCTGCTAGAGTAGGGTAGCGACATACCCATAGCTTCCACGGCACTAGCCATGGTGTTTGCCGTATACATGCCGCCACATGCACCTGCACCCGGGCAACTATTTTTGACAATATTGATGAAGTCATTGTCATCCAGCTGTCCGGCAATCTTTTGGCCAAGTGCTTCAAATGCTGAAACAATATTTAAATCCTGTCCTTTATAATGACCCGGGGCAATAGTGCCACCATATACCATGATGGAAGGCCTGTTGAGTCTTGCCATAGCCATCACTGAACCAGGCATATTTTTATCACAGCCGGGTACGGCAATTAACGCATCGTAACATTGCGCACCACAAACTGCTTCTATGGAATCAGCAATTACATCGCGGCTTACCAGCGAATAGCGCATGCCCGGAGTACCCATGCTTATGCCATCGCTTACGCCAATGGTATTAAAGATGAGTCCTACCAGATTATTGTTCCATGTTGCTTTTTTAATGTCTGCAGCCAGATCGTTTAAGTGCATATTACAGGTATTGCCATCATATCCCATACTGGCAATTCCAACCTGTGGTTTTGCCAGGTCTTCATCCGTCAAACCTATACCGTAAAGCATGGCCTGGGCAGCCGGCTGCGTAGGATCCTGCGTAATAGCACTGCTGTATTTATTGAGTATAGTACTCATGTTGGTTATGTATCGTTTGTTTTTGTAGGTTAAATTAAAAAGGCCGCTTCAGCAAAGAAGCGGCCCGTTCCGGATTATTTTAATTGAACGATAGTCAGACGCTTCCATGCTTACAGCAAATAATAATGACCGGTACAATGTTGTTTGTACCAATCCCGCTAATTATTTGCTTCCGCCTTACTTGCATAATTTGTCTGTGAGGATCAAATATAGCGGCAAGTAAGTGTTATGTAAAGAACTTTTTCCCGCGCTAGATGATGGTACTCTTGCGCAATTCAATATTATCCTGCTTCACTGAATCAACGATTCGTCCCTGCAGGTAATCACAAATCAAATCGCCCACTGTACTGGTAAAGTAGAAGTTGATTGGCGCTATGTCTTTGGTTACAAAACCATTCGCCAAAGTCCAGGTACAGGCTTCTCTTACCAATGCTGCTTCGTCATGCATTTCAAAATGATCGAGCATCATGGCGGCACTTAATATGCTGCCAATTGGGTTAGCAATATCCTTGCCTGCAGCCTGCGGGTACGAACCATGGATAGGTTCAAAAAGCGCAGTTTTTGCGCCAATACTGGCAGAGGGCATAAGACCTAAAGAACCGCCAAGTACACTTGCTTCGTCGCTGATAATATCACCAAACATGTTTTCGGTAAGTATCACATCAAATTGTGCAGGATTAAGAATCATTTGCATGGCTGCGTTGTCTACAAACATGTAGTCCGTATTAATATCCGGATATTCTGTTGCCAGCTGCTGTACAATTTTTCGCCACAACCGCGATGTATCAAGCACATTGGCTTTATCAATTAAGGTTAGCTTCTTACGACGATTACCAGCCGCTTTAAAAGCCAGGCGAGCAATACGTTCAATTTCTTCTGCGGTATACTTACAGGTGTCAGCAGCCCAGCTACCATCTTCTGCGGTTTGCTTTTCACCAAAATAAATTCCGCTTGTCAACTCTCTGTAAATGACGAGGTCAATTTTTTCATTGGTTGGTCCGGGCTTTAATGGCGATAGATGTTTAAGCGACTTATGCGTAGTAAGTGGTCTTATATTGGCAAATAGTTGTAAGGCTTTTCGTATACCGAGTATGCCCTGCTCAGGTCGCACTTTGGCATTAGGGTCGTTATCATATTTGGGATGGCCCACTGCCCCAAACAATACGGCATCGCTGTTTAATGCTTTTTCTACTGTATCCTCAGGCAGGGCGGCGCCTGTTGCATCAATAGCCTCTGCGCCAAGCAGGGCCCGTTGGTATTCAAACTGATGGCCAAAGAGCTCAGCAACGGTGTTCAGTACTTTTTCTGACTGTTTTGTTACTTCGGGTCCTATACCATCGCCATAAATAAGTGTGATCTTTTTAAACATAAAATGTGTGTTATGCAATCAATTTGTTTTCGTAAGCTTCAATTTCGGGAATAGTATTCAGCAGATATTCAATATCATCGAATCCATTGAGGAGGCATTCTTTTTTGTATGGATTGATGTCGAATGAAACATCCCATGTATAGCCTGCGGCTGTTAAGGTTTGGGCAGCAACGTCTACCGTAATTTCCAGCGTCGGATCATTATAAACCGCAGTCAGAATTTGCTCCAGCTGCGCATCAGTTACCTGCACCGGTACCAAAAAATTATTTAAGGCATTGTTACGGAAGATGTCCGCAAAAAAACTACTGACCACCACATCAAATCCATAGTCTTTAATAGCCCAGGCTGCATGTTCTCTTGATGATCCGCAACCAAAGTTTTTACCAGCTACTAAAATGCGACCGCTAAATTGCTTATTGTTCAGTACAAAATCGCTTTTTGCCTGCTGCTCATCATCATTTGCAAATCGCCAGTCGCGGAATAGATTTTTGCCGAAACCATCGCGGGTGGTGGCTTTCAGAAAGCGAGCCGGTATTATCTGATCGGTGTCTATGTTTTCTATAGGTAGCGGAACAGCCGTTGATGTTATGATGGAAATTGCTTTGCTCATGTTGATTTTGTCAATTAGGGTTTGCCAGTTCACGTATATCCGTTACCACACCAGTGAGTGCTGAAGCTGCTGCGGTAAGCGGGCTTGCCAACAGGGTACGGGCATTAGGTCCCTGCCGCCCTTCAAAGTTTCTGTTGCTGGTACTGATGCAATATTTACCGGCCGGTATTTTGTCTTCATTCATGCCGAGACAGGCGGAACATCCAGCCTGACGCAACATAAATCCCGCGGCTTCAAATATTTTAT
>JAHEMO010000239.1 GCA_024643625.1 Chitinophagaceae bacterium | reverse complement strand
TGAAAATTATTTTCCTGCGCACCAAAATGTATTATCCCTGTTTGGTTGGTAGCAATCGGCCTTTCATTGGCTAACAGCTCACCTATAAACACTTGTAAAGGCGCTGCCGCCCGTGTAAACATGCTATCGGCATCAAAACAAAACAGGTTATTTTCATCGCTGATCCATACGCGATTGGTGGCCTCGTCAAATGTGGCATTGCCTTCCCCAAGATTATCAAATGGTATGCCTTGCGCAGCCCCGTATTGCCGGAAGGTATGATCGCCAATGTTAAGGCTTACTACGCCTTTTGCTGTTGCTGCCCAGAGCCTTCCACTTTGGTCGCATACAAGGCTGCTCACAAAATTGCTGGGCAGTCCGTTATCCATGGTAAGCATTTTTCCCCTGCGCTTATCAATATCGAATTCCATAATACCCATGCCATCAATAGCCAGATAAAGCCAATGATCTTTGGCAAAAACCATAGCGTTTATACCCGCAAGTTTGTAACCAAGTATACCCGGTATGGTATCGAGTAATATGCTTTCAAAGTTGTCCTGCCTTCGTTTCCAATGCAATACCACATTGCTTTTATTTACACCAAACCACATATCGCCATTATTGTCTTCGGCACAGTTGGCCAAATAGCCGGGACCATTGTAACCATCGCGTTGATTTGGTTTGTAGTGACGCGCTGTACCGTCTGCACCTTTTACGCGCAGCAAGCCCCCATTTCTATTGCCACTATACCAATTGTCGTTATGACTGTCTGCATGCACTAATGTTATCAGTTCAGAACCCTCGAAATATTCGCCTAAAAACGAATTAGCAGAAGCCTTTTTTGTAACAGGATCGAGGCGCATGATGGTTGTACCTGCTCCCGATATAATAAATTGATTGCCAGCAGCAGTACTGGAAAAAGCAGCAGGCATGCCAACAGTTTCAATACGGGTGGCCACCTTAGTCTTGTCAAAAAGCATAGCCACAGGAGGTGTGTAAAGATTTGCCAACACATATCCATTACCGTTAGCCTGAAGGGCTATGGCGCCTTTGCTATTAAAATTCCACCATTGTACGGCATTGTTGATATTGTTTATCCTGCAAATACCATCACTACCGCCAACCCAAAACTGGCCATGCTTATCCTTAGTGCAGGTATATAACTGATCTGTTGGCAAACCCATCGCTTCCCCTTCCCTGCGCCTTATAATTTTATTAGTATCTGTGTGGGTATTTAGCAAATTAATGCCCGATTCAAAAGTGCCTACCAGCAAAACGCTGTCGTTAATGGGTTGCACAAACGAAATATGATTGCCCGATAAGCGTTGCCTGGCAAGCGATGAATGGTAGTGCTTCAATAATGTGCCTTGCAAATTGAAAACAAAGAGGCCCTGCCAAAAATTGGAAAAATATAATTGCTGCCTGGCCGGGTCGTAGTACTGAAAAACGGTAATATTTTCATCAGGTTTTACCAGATCATGAATGCGATATGCTGTTAGTTGCCTGGTATGCGTATCGTATAAAAAACTTTCAAACTGTGTGGTTAGTAACATCAGGTTTTCATGCAACGGATAGGCAAGTAAAAAAGATTCCTGCCTAACCAACGGCGGTGCAATACTGTCCACCACCTGAAACTTTTCATCTACTACCAACACATGATTCATGTAAGCCAACCCGTGGCGACCATTGGCGAGGCTTGTAATGGCTCCAAGCTTCTTATCTCGCCGAACAAAAGGCCGCGAAAACCTGTGGGTGTACGTATTTAATACCAGCAAATCGTTGCGGCTTTGTATTAATATTTCCGATGGAGATATAGCATCAATATAACTGATGAAATTGCTGCGCAAACCACTACTATCATTGGGTTGCGCCAGATAATTGCGGTATTGACGACCATCAAAACGGGCAAGCCCTTCGCGGGTTCCTACCCATAAAAATCCGCGGCTGTCGGCCGCCAGACAATTCACATGGTTATCGGGCATTCCGTTAACCATATTACTATTAATAAAAAATAAACCCGACTGTCCATAAAGGGAAAAGGTTGCTAAAACAGCCATGCATAACAAGCGTGAAAGCCTGCACCCAAAAATGTTGGAATATATCAGCGAAAAGTTTTTAGTGGTTACCATTCCCTTCATCATGCGCCTTTGCAATTCATGAATATAGGCATGCTTTTAATTATGGCAGCATAATGGCTCATGAACCACGAGCCACTAACCGCTGTCCACAGACCATTACCCACTAAATCAACTTCTGATCCATCGCGAGCTTTACCAGCGCCGCGGTATTTTTTGCCTGTAGCTTTTGCAGCAAATTTTTACGATGTGTTTCCACAGTGCTTACACTTACATACAGCATTGTTGCAATTTCCTGATTGGTTTGCCCATTGGCAATAAGCGCCAGCACTTCCTTCTCCCTGCGGGTTATAACCACGCCGCGATTGGCAGCCTGCACATGCATAGCTTTGGCCACCTCATCGCTAAAAACAATTTTGCCACTTACCACTTTTTGTAAAGCTTCCGTTAGCTCACGTGCCGATACATTCTTGAGCAAATATCCGGAGGCGCCGGCCGCCATCATCTGATCTACATAATTGAGCTGACTAAAAGTGGTAAGGGCCAATACAAACACAGCAGGATAAAGCTGCTTTACCTGCTTGCATAAATCAATACCTGAAGCATCGGGCAGGCTAATATCCATCAGCAATACATCTGGTACCCGGCTTTGCAGCAAAGCCAGACAGGATGCCGCATTGTTAGCATGACCCACCCACTCTATTTGCTCTTCGTTCTGCAGCAGGGAGTGAATGCCTTCTACTACCATGTAGTGATCATCAACTATTAACACTGAGATGGCCATGCTATTACTGTTGCCGAATGACGTATCTGTTGGTAAAGAAAAGGCGGGCTTCATGGTACGCCATTTGGATTTGTACCCAATACTACAGCAGCGCCGCGCAATTAAAATCCCTTTTTATTGGGAATTTAAGGCAGGTATACAAACCTATACAGAATAATGAGGCCAAAAATGACAAAAATGACTGCCGAAACGCGGTTAATAACATGCAGTACATGAGGAGTAAGCCAATTACGCAATTTACCGGCCAGCAGCACTTTGGCCACATCGCTGAGCAGAATAATGCCAAGCGTTGTAGCAAAAAGCATTAGTCTTTCCTTCAGCGGCAAAAATGCAAATGCGGTGCAGGTAGTAAGCCAAAATAATATGGGCGCCGGATTGAAGATATTGATGAAAAAACCCTGCAAACCAAAGCGCAGCAGATCGCGCTTGCGAAAACTCAATGCAATATCTCCCTGATCGGGCTTTGGATCTTTACGAAAGAAAAAGGAAATGATACCCATCACTATTAAAATGGCGCCGCCTACAATGGCAATTGCCTTTTCATAACGCAGGGCTGTGCGTACCAATTCAGCAGCAACATTTCCCAGTATTACCAACAACGTATCGCTGGCTGATACGCCAAAAGTGAAGGCATAGCCCGCACTATGCCCAAAGCGCATACTAAGCTTAATGATGCCAAAAATGACAGGCCCTACACTAACCGATAAAAACAAACCCAGTGCAATCCCCTGTAGTATGGCCTCCTTCATTGGCTACAAAATAGCGGGAAAAGCATAAGTATTGCAAACGCAGTCAACTTTTTACGCATTTGGCGAGCAAGGGAATAGCCAAACGCTGAGGCTGAATGAAAAATGTATAACTAAAAATAATCGGGATAAGGGCTATACTTCTACATCATACCTTCTCGCCAATTTCCGACAAGTAATTGGTCCATTCCTGCAGCATATTGCCCTTTAATACCCTTGGAAATTTGTTTTGCGCACCTTCTTTTCCCTTTCGCCGCATGAAATTGAGAAAAATAGATTCGGGTAACACTTTCACCATAATATCCTTGAGCGCATGTTGGCGTTCTACAATGTAATCGTCGTTAAGTTCCTTAAGCCGGGCATCTATCGAAGTTTTTATAGCATCAGCATCGGCGCCCAAATCGTCGCAGGCTACCCACCATTGGTGTGCAAACATGTTTTCAAAAGGAACACCGGCTACGGTGTATTCGTTTATTTCCAGATTAAGTTCATCTGCTGTAAGCTGTATGGCCTTATTTAAGTTATCTACACTTAAATGTTCGCCGCATACACTCAGGTAATGGCGGGTACGTCCTGTAATCACTATTTCATGTCGTTCCAGATCGACAAACTTTACAGTATCGCCAATCAGGTATCGCCATGCTCCTGCATTGGTGCTAATTAAGATAGCATACTCTTTGTCGCGCTCCACTTCGTGGATCATAAGAGCTTCCGGCTTTTCTACCAAATTAAAATCGGCATCAAAGTTTTTTTCATTAAACGGCACAAACTCAAAAAAGATGTTATTGTTGAGTACCAGCCGCATACCCTTGGCATTTTGCCTGCTTTGGTAGGCCAGAAAACCTTCGCTGGCCAGGTAGGTTTCAATATAGGTAACCGGCTTGCCCCAAAGCTTGGCCAAGCTTTTTTTGTACGGCTCCATGGCCACACCGCCATGCACATAAAAGCTCAGGTTGGGCCACATTTCATGAATGTGCTTTAGGTTATATCGCTTTATTATCCCTTCCACACAAAGTTGTATCCATGCCGGCACCCCAACCAGAAAGCCAATATCCCAGTAAGGAGCATTGGCTACTATCTCATCTATCTTCTTGGTCCAGTCGCGCTGCCGTGCAATCTTTTTTCCGGGCTTGTATATGCGCTGAAACCAAAACGGAATATTGCGTTGCTGAATACCACTCAAATCGCCCGCAAAATAGGTAGGGCCCTTTTGCAATTCAGTACTCCCGCCAAGCATTAACCAACCCTTTGGCAGGGCCCTGAAATTCACATCCTGATATCCGGCTAGCGATAAGAGTTGTTTAATGCTGGTAGTGTTATTGCTGCGGATAAGTTCTTTGGTAATAGGAATGTATTTGCTGGCAGCTTCGCTAGTGCCGCTGCTGAGGGCAAAGTATTTTATGCTACCCGGCCAGCATACATCGGGCACGCCCTCCAGGCTTCTGTGCCAGAAGGCCTTGTACAGGGTGCTGTAATCAAAGCAGGGTACTTTTTGCTGAAAATACTTACCGGGATGCTTATGTAGTAGTATTTCGTCGAATCCGAACTGCTGGCCAAATTCGGTAAAGCGCGCTTTACCCA
>JAHEMO010000238.1 GCA_024643625.1 Chitinophagaceae bacterium | reverse complement strand
CGGGAGGGGCGCTGGTACTTTATGTGGAGTGAGGGTGGCTGGACAGGTCCGGACTATCGGGTGGCTTATGCTATGGCCGATTCGCCCTTTGGCCCATGGCAGCGCATAGGTACGGTGCTGCAGCAAGATGCGGCCATTGCCACAGGGGCAGGCCATCATTCCGTGGCCAAAGACAAAGACGACAACTGGTACATTGTATATCACCGCCGGCCGCTGGGCTTAACGGGCGCTAACGAACGCGTGACCTGTATGGATAAAATGCTATTTGATGCTGCCGGCAGGATATTGCCCGTAAAAATTACGCACGAAGGCATTGGGGCTACAAGGTTTTAAAGTTCAGTTTGTAAGCCGTTTAGGATATAGAAAACTAAAGTGGCCATTCAGATAGTCTGTTGCCACCAGGTTTTTAAAGGATATTGCATAGCTAAAAAATATCTTCCAACTCCTTTAAATGCCTTACCACATAAGTGGGTTGTATCTGGTAAGGCTCATCAATATGATTTACAAAAACCGTATCGAGGCCCGCATCCATGGCGCCCTTTATGTCCGCATCAAGGTTATCGCCAATCATAATGCTTTCGTGGCGTTGGGCACCGCTAACCTGTAGGGCATAATCGAAAATTTCGCGATGCGGTTTCAGGGCCATGGCTTTTTCGCTGGTAATTACTTCGCTGAAATACTGATCGATGCTGCTGTTGCGCAGTTTGCCCCATTGCACTTCTTCAAAGCCATTGGTAATAAGGTGCAGCACATATTGCTTGCGCAGCAGGTATTCAATTATTTCAATGGTGTAGGGGAAAAGCACAGTCTTAAGCGGTAGTATAGCCAGGTATTCATCGCTCATTTTGCGGGCCAATGGCTCGCTGCCATTTTTATAATCCAATAAGGTGTGCCACATTCTTTTCCATCGCAAATCCTGTTGTTTTATAAGGCCATGATGGTAGCGATCCCAAAGCTGCTTATTGTGGTAGCTATACCGCTCGTAGAAGGCTTTAAAGTCCGGCGTCAGGCTTTCATGCAGCAGATTGTTATGGAATACTTCATGCAGGGTTTCGTAACTATTGGTTTCAAAATCCCATAGGGTATGGTCGAGATCGAAGAAGAGGTGTTGGTAGGCCATGTGGGGCAAAGATGCGAATCCCCGATATTTGAGGCAAACCTCATACAAAATTCATAGGTGCATAATCCATTGGTAATCATCATATCGGGCGCTTCGCGCGGCATTGGTTCCGCCATAGCCGAGGCTTTTGCCTCCGATGGACAGGGGCATACCCTGATTTTAGTGTCGAAAAATGAAGGACGGCTCGCAGCATACAGCAAGCAGTTGCAAAGCCGCTATCCGCGCAGCACAGTGGCGCATTATGCCTGCGATATGGCGGAGCGCAAACAAATTGAGGCGCTGAGTAGCTGGCTCAAAGCGCATCATCCCCGCATAGATATTCTGGTCAATAATGCCGGTACCTTCCTGCCCGGCAGTGTGCATAATGAACCGGAAGGAACGCTGGAAGCCATGCTGTCCACCAACCTGCTGAGCGCCTACCACCTAACGCGTTCCCTGCTGCCGGCCATGATGACGGCGGGCAACGGCCATATCTTCAACATGTGCAGCATTGCTGCGCTGCAAGCCTACGACAATGGTGGCAGCTATAGCATCAGCAAATGGGCGCTGCTGGGATTTGGTAAAAATCTGCGCGAAGAAATGAAGCCGCATGGCATAAAGGTTACCAATATTTTACCCGGTGCGGTGTATACTGATAGCTGGGCAAGCAGCGGTATTGATCCGCAGCGGATAATGGAAGCGGGTGATATTGCCCGGTTGGTGTATACCATGTCGTTCTTAAGCCCACAGGCTTGTGTGGAAGATGTAGTGATTCGGCCGCAACTTGGCGATTTGTAGTACAGCCTTTTTATTCCGGCAGGTTTGGCTTTTACTTCGGTAATTATGGTGCCGGTTATTCACTCGTACGGAATATCTTGTCGCAAACCTCGTTGATATGCTACCGGATGATATAACGCCGTTTTTGGCCAGTTCGCTTCATCGTCGCGATGAAGTTCCCAATGTAAACCTGGCCATACAAATAGTCAACGAAAGACATCAAAAAGCAATCGCTGTATTGGTAGCTAACCTAAGGCACAAAAGCAAAGCTGTACGGCACGATAGTATAAAAGTGTTGTACGAAATTGGCGAACGTCTCCCGGAGCTGATTGCAGATTATTGCAGTCATTTTGTAGCCGGGTTGCGGAGCAAAGACAATCGGATGCAGTGGGGCGCTATGACAGCATTGAGCGCTATAGCGCAACACAGTCCGACAGTTGTGCATCAATCGTTGCACGAGATTGTTGATGCCGCCGATGCGGGATCGGTAATTACGAGGGATAAGGCTGTAGCAATTTTGATTGCATTATCGCATCAAACAAGATGCCAAAAAGAGGTATTCCCATTATTGCTCCGTCAATTGGCTGCATGCCCAACCAATCAACTGCCTATGTATGCGGAGCAAGCTGCTTCTATAACGGATCGCAACTTTCGTGCTGATCTAGCTAATCTTTTAAAGAACAGGCTGCACCAAACAGATAAAGAGAGTAAAAGAAATCGTATCGCAAAGACAATCAAATTACTTGAGCAAATTTGATCCCTATTCAGGGCATTGTACAAGTGGTCAGCCTTATATTTAAACGACCACAGGTATCCATTTAAAATTTCATGATATGAAAGTACCAATCAGTTTTCTGGCATGCATTTTCTTCTCTGTGATTGCGGTTGCACAAGGCAAGGTTTTCCCGGTGATTAAGCAATACGGCCAAGTGGAAGATGTTCCTTATGCAGCAATGAAACCCAATACTCGCACAGATTATAAGATAGTTGTTGAAGCCGGTGAAAGAATTTCGGACAAGGCCGCTATCTATGACCCGCTGGATATGGTAGCCAGAATGTATAACCTTCATGCTTATGGCGGTGTTCCGGCCAAAAAAATACATATTTCCTTTGTGCTTTTTGCCGGCGGCGCTGCAGCAGCTCTTAGCGATGAGGAGTACAATAAGCGGTTTGGCATGAATAATCCCAATACCGGCATAATAGCTGCATTAAAAGAGGCCGGAGTAGAACTGATTATCTGTGCCCAAAGCATGGCCAAACAGAAAATTTCCCCCGAACTGATAAATGAAAAGTTTATAACGGCAACCTCACGTATTACCGCTGTCACCAGCCTGCAACAAAAGGGGTATAAACTTTATCAGTTGTAGCCGGCGCTGCTATGGAAGGCAGTTGCGATTGTTCCGGATATTGTATAGGGCAATGGGTAGAACCCGTGTGGCCGATGGCAAGTCTTAATACCGCTTCTTGCCAAACTTAGGGCCCCGGTTCTTATTGTTACGGTTGCCACCACCACCACCACCGCCGCTTCCGCCGCGGTTTTTGTTTTGCTTGAATTTGCGCTTGCCGCCGCTGGTGCCATAGCCCATTTCGTCTACAAACGGAGCCGGCCGATGGCGTACATAAGGCGTATTGGTAAAGGCCAACTCGCCATTGGTTATCACATTCAGTTCCTGTCGGATATTATCGTCGTGCATCAGCTCTTTATGCCAGGTGCTGTAAGCCAGCTTCATGTAGTGGGCAATGGTATGCGCAAAGCCGCTTTTCTTCTCCGGATCGGTTTCGGCCATGGCTTTGTTGATCACAAATTCCAGGTTTTTGCCCAAATGGCTATACTTCGGCTTGCGCTTGGGGTAGGGTAGCGGGTCGGGTTTTTTGTAGTAAGTCTCCCTGTCCGGCTTCTCATAAGGGCCATCTACATCCAGCTTAAAATCGCTGATGATGTACAAATGATCCCAAAGTTTGTGGCGGTAATCCTCCATCGTTTTGATACCGGGGTTCAAAAACCCCATCAGTTCAATAACGGCTTCAGCGTTGCGTTGGCGCTGTTCGCGGTCTTCCAGCGTCATGATGTACTGCACCATTTTGCTGACATGCCTGCCATATTCGCGCATAAGCAGGTCTTCCCTGCCTGAATTATATTCCATAAGATTGATTAGCTGTTCGGCGAGCGTCAGTGTTTACTGCATCTGGTTTTGTGCTGCCCCCGCGGGCCCTGCGCCGTCCTAATTACATTAAAAGCTTAAAAATTCTGATACAACAGTAAGCTACAGTTGCAACATAGCAAAATTAGGGACTGCAAAAGTTTCATTATTCTACATTTGCCGCACTTTATAAGCAGGGAATAATGACCAAATCAGCCATACAACACAACGAAAGTCTACGATCGGATAAGAAAAAAGTAATTGTGCTTGGCAGTGGGCCCAACCGCATAGGCCAGGGTATTGAGTTCGATTATTGTTGTGTACACGGCCTGCTGGCCATAAAGGAGTGTGGCTACGAGGCCATCATGATTAACTGTAATCCCGAAACGGTGAGTACCGATTTTGATGTGGCCGACAAACTGTACTTCGAGCCGGTATTTTGGGAGCACCTTTGGGAAATTATAGAATTGGAGCAGCCGGAAGGTGTAGTAGTGCAATTGGGAGGACAAACAGCACTCAAACTAGCCAAGCGACTGCATGAGCGTGGAATTAAAATTATTGGCACCAGCTTCGATAGCATGGATATTGCCGAAGACCGCGGCCGTTTCAGCGATCTGCTGAAGGAACTAGGCATTCCTTATCCGCAATATGGCACCGCCTACGATACCGATAAAGCCATTGAAGTGGCAGCAGAGGTAGGCTACCCCGTGTTGGTGCGTCCCAGCTATGTATTGGGCGGTCAGCGTATGCGCATTGTAATTAATGAAGAAGAGCTGGAAAAGGCCGTAGTAAGCCTCATCAAACATTTGCCCGGCAATAAAATACTAATCGATCATTTTCTCGACCGCTGCAAGGAAGCTGAGATTGATGCCATTTTTGATGGAGAGAATTTCCATGTAATGGGCGTGATGGAGCATATAGAGCCTGCGGGCATACACAGCGGCGATAGCAATGCCGTGCTACCGGCTTTCGATCTCAGCCCATTGGTAGTAACCACCATGGAATATTATGCTGAAAAAATAGCTCGTGCATTGGATATACGCGGCCTCATCAATATTCAGTTTGCTATTAAAGACGGCAATGTATTTGTGATAGAAGCTAATCCCCGCGCCAGCCGCACCACGCCGTTTATTGCCAAAGCTTATGGTATTCCTTACCTCAATATTGCTACCA
>JAHEMO010000237.1 GCA_024643625.1 Chitinophagaceae bacterium | reverse complement strand
GAGCCATCCTTTTTTGTATTGCAATTGGGCGCCGCTCATCAGGCTTTTGTTGGCTGAGGTATAGTCCTTGTCATCTACAAAAATGCCACCATCTACATCGGTCTTGTATCGGTTGTATTGGAGATAAGTTTTTGCAGAAAGGGCATTGCTGATTTGATAACCAAGATCTGCACGTGCATTATCGCCGTTGTAGCCATCGTCGTCAAAATTGGCGTTGCCGGTTTTGTCTTTGGCAGATGAAAAGCCATCGGATTTTATTTTTCCATAGCGCAAACCATAATTCAGTTTTTTAGAAGCTCCGTAAACATTTGCGTTAGCGCTGAAGGTATTAAAACTGCCATAGCTTGCCATCAGGTCGGCGGCAATGGGCTTGTTGCTTTCGGCGCGTGTAATGATGTTTATTACACCACCAATCGCATCGCTGCCGTAGAGTGTGGATTGTGCGCCACGGGCAATTTCAATGCGCTCTATTTGCTGAAGATTAAGCAGGTTCAAATCAAACTCATTGCCAATGAGTGATGGGTCGTAGGCGGGTGTGCCATCTAATAAAATAAGGGTACGGCCAAGGCTGCTGCCGCGGGTGTACAGTGTGAGATTAGTACCGAGGTTGTTAAGCGCGCCGTTTACCGTTATGCCTGCTTGTTCCTGTAATATCTGACTCAGGTTTTTAGTGGCGTTTTGCGCGATGGTAGCTTTGTTAATAACGGTAATTACCTTGCCGCTTTGGCTTTGTTTCTGCGCCATTTTATTGGCGGTAACCATTACATCGTCGAGGGGTGCTGCGGTGAGCGTGTCGCCGGTTTGCGCAACTAAAGTTGCAACGCATACCATTGCGGCTCCCACCAAAATCATCTGTCTTTTCATGTTTGTTTCATGAGGTTGATTGGTGAAGAAATCCGCTTTGGGGGAACTGAAAGAGAAAACAGCGTACCGAATGATGGCCCGGTGCATTGCGATCCCAGCTTTTCCTCCGAAAGCTTGTTGATACGGTTGCACCTGGCAGGTCTTCTGGCTTGGCCCGATTTGCACCGCCTTCCCATTCTTTGTGGAACAGTGGCTTTAGCATGGTGCATCTCAAAATAAAGGCCTTACAGCTACGGGGATAGCGCCGGTTTTGCACCGGACTTCCCTTTTAACTCCGACACTGAATGCCGGAGACCAAATGCGCTGCAAATATGGTGGTATTCAAAACATTGGCCGGAAAATTTTATCCGGTACCGGGGACAATTTTTTAAAAATTGAATTGCGGATGCATGATGCTTTCGGCAAAACGTGGCAACGTTGTTTTATCAATAAGGCAGATGGCTACGATGCCGAATACCGCGCCCCAAAAATGTGCATCATGGTTAATATTGTCGCCACCGCGCTTGCGCATATACTGTGCATAGATAAGGTACGCCACAGCAAAAATGATAGCGGGTACAGGAATAACAAAAATGTAAATGGTGGCCCATGGTGCCTGCATAATAAAGGCAAATAGTACAGCCGATACGCCACCGCTGGCACCAAGGCTTGCATACTGGGTCGAGTTCTTGTGTTTTATATACGAGGGTATGTCGCTAATGACAATACCGGCAAGATAAAATAGTGGGAATATAAATGCGCTTCCGGTGCTGGCCAGCAGGTATTCTTCCATTACCCTGCCAAAAAACCAAAGCGTGAGCATGTTGAAGGCCAGATGCATGAAATCAGCATGTATAAAACCTGACGTAAGCAGCCGGTAATACTGCCCGCGGTTAATGGCAGGTGGATACATAATCAACTGATTGTACAATCCATGATTATTGAATGCCCCGTAAGAAACTAAAGCGGTAATGATAATAATGATAAGTGTATACGACATAATCAGGCTTTTACAAACTCAATGCTTTCCATCATTTTTTCTACAAAGCGAAAGGTGGCAGGACAATACGCAAGATTTTGCTTATGCACATGCATATAGTCCGGCATTGGTTTTTTGGTAAGGTGCGGAAAGCCGCTGCAATCTTTGGGCCTGATGGCATATATCCGGCATTTGTTTGTATCGAGGTCAAGAAAATAACAGGGCTGTTTTTGCATGCGCCAGTCTTTTTCTTTTTTGTCGTATTCTAAAAATGACGTTTCAAACTCGGCCACTGTCAGATTCAGATAATCGGCTATGCGTTCCTTGTCTTTACCGGTAAGGGTAGGCGTCATTTTTTTGCAACAGTTAGCGCAACTCAGGCAATCTACTTCCTGCCACACTTCAGCATCTAAATGCACGCTTAGCGTATGCAGGCCCTTGGGTGGTGCCTGTTCTATTTTGGTAAGAAATCGTTTCATCTTCTTACCCTTTTTTTCCACTGATTTTTTGAACTTTTTTAAATCCACTTGCATCCTGCGAATATATTGGGTGTAGTCTTGCGATGCGGTTGTTTTTTGGAAGTTGTATTCTTGCGTACAAACAAGCTGATAATGCCGGGTATTGGCCCGGTGGTTCATCGTCTGCGACATACCTATGTGGGAGCCATATAAAAAGGGGTTCAAAGCCTATTTACAATTGGAGAAATCGCTGTCGCCCAACAGTGTTCAGGCCTACCTGCACGATTTGGATTGGCTGACCATCTACCTGCTCGATCAGGGAGAAGCGTCCACACCGGAACAGGTTACCATCAAACAGTTGCAGGGATTTGTAAGACATCTTGGCGAATTGGGGGTGGCTGCTACCTCTCAAGCCCGAATGGTCAGCGGGATCCGCGCCTTTTTTAAGTATGCCGTGGCAGAACAATTGGCCAATACCAACCCCGCTGCCTTGCTTGATTTACCCAAACTATCCCGCAAGCTGCCTGAAGTATTGACTTACGCAGAAATGGAACAGATGCTCGCTGCCATCGACCTCAGTACACCCGAAGGCATACGCAACCGCGCCATGCTTGAAACGATGTACAGTTGTGGTTTGCGGGTGAGTGAACTAACCGGTCTGCTGCTGAGCAATCTTTTTTTCGATGTAGGTTTTATCCGGGTTACGGGTAAAGGCAGTAAGGAACGGATAGTACCCATTGGCAGGGATGCCATTAAGCATATCGGAATTTATCGCGATAGTATTCGAAGTCATATGCCCATTGTGGCAAAACATGGAGATATTGTTTTTTTAAACAAGCGCGGTGCAGCCTTGAGTAGGGTAATGGTTTTTTATATCATCAAAGCTGTGGCCTTGCGGGCCGGCATCACCAAACAGGTATCACCGCATACTTTCAGGCATAGCTTTGCCACCCATTTGGTAGAGGGTGGAGCAGACCTGAGGGCGGTGCAGCAAATGCTGGGGCACGAAAGCATCACCACTACCGAAATATATACGCACCTTGATAGGGAATATTTACGGGAAACGCTTTCGTCTTTTCACCCGGCTTTTCGATAACGGCGCCTGGTAATTTTAGCATTGGCGCAAAAAAAATTGCAGCTATGTAGGTCGATAGCATGCAGACCGATAGCTTTAGCGCTTAATTGTAAAGCCATAATTATGTATACGCCTGCCGATAGCCGATATGACAATATGCGCTATAACCGATGTGGAAAAAGCGGACTTCTTTTACCGGCCATCTCTTTAGGGCTATGGCACAATTTTGGGGGTGTCGACGATTTTGATCACTACCGCAAAACCCTGCACGTTGCCTTTGATAGCGGCATAACCCATTTTGATCTGGCAAATAATTACGGTCCTCCACCCGGTTCTGCCGAGGAGAATTTCGGTAAAATATTGAAACAGGATTTTGGCGGCCATTTGCGGGACGAATTAATTATCAGCACAAAAGCCGGCTACCGCATGTGGCCCGGCCCATACGGTGAGTGGGGCAGCCGCAAATATTTAATAAGCAGCCTCGACCAGAGTCTGCAGCGCATGGGTATCAGCTACGTTGATATTTTTTACAGCCACCGACCCGATCCTGCTACGCCCATGGAAGAAACCATGATGGCGCTGGACTATGCAGTAAGAAGCGGCAAAGCCTTATATGCCGGCATAAGCAGCTACGACGCGGCACAAACCAATCAGGCCGTGGCCATAATGAAATCATTGGGTACACCGTTGGTTATTCATCAACCCCGGTACAATATGTTCGACCGATGGGTAGAAAACGGTTTGCTGGATGTGCTGGAAAAAGATGGCCTTGGCTGTATTCCCTTCTCGCCGTTGGCACAGGGCTTGCTTACCAACCGCTATCTACAAGGCATACCCGAAGGAAGCAGGGCTGCCTTACCCCATGGGTTTCTAAAATCTGCCGATATCACGGAAAGCCGTCTGTTGCAGGTGAGCCGGTTGAATGAAATAGCAAAAATGCGTGGGCAAAGCCTGGCACAATTAGCCCTTGCCTGGTTGCTTGAAGATGAGCGGATAACCAGCGTACTGGTAGGGGCAAGTTCGGCAACGCAACTGCTGGATAGCCTAAAAAGTCTTGGCAACCTTAGCTTCAGCCGGGAGGAACTCGCCGGCATTGAAGCCATTTTAAGAGGTTAATGAACATGTAAACATGGTTTGCCTGACCGCCTCAGGTATGAGGGCTGTTTTTTTTATTGACAATATGCCTAATTTGGTAGGTTGTTTAAAACCTGTATTTCCGGTAGGCCGTATACATAACCCTGATACTGCCTAACCGATTGACCATTTCAACTTAAAAAACATGTATGAAAAAGTTCACGATTACCGAGTATGGTATCATCATTTTAGCCGCCGGCGATAGCCGGCGCATGCGCCGACCTAAACAATTACTTGATTTTAATGGTCAATCGCTGGTAAGGCATGCCGCATGGACGGCTTTGAGCACTGACGCTGCATTTGTAATGGTGATTACCGGCGCAATGCATCGCGAAGTGAGTGCCGAAATTGAAGACCTTCCTGTAATTCGCGTAAAAAATCGTTTTTGGGAAGAAGGTATGGCCTCGTCGCTTCGCCGTGGTATTCTGTTTGCGCAGGAAAAAAAGAAATGGAAGGGTGGGTTGTTAGTGATGCCCTGCGATATGCCATTTATAAGCAAAGCGATTATTGAAAAATTAGTAAGGGCTCAGGATGAAAGTGGTTTACCCATTGCAGCAAGTAAAAACGCAGACTATTTGGGAATGCCTGCCATCTTCCATAGAAGTATGCTCGGCGAATTGCTGGCTTTGCAGGGCGATGCCGCACCGCGAACCATGATTGCCGACCAAATAGAATTTACGGTACCGGTTGACTTTCCGATGGCTC
>JAHEMO010000236.1 GCA_024643625.1 Chitinophagaceae bacterium | reverse complement strand
AGCAATAAGGCAATGGGTAGTCCTATCATCATCCAGTCTACAAACCGCAGGGAAAATCCGTATTGCTTTTTTACAAACGCGGCATAGGCCACATTTGGGGGAGTGCCAACCAGGGTTGCTATGCCACCGAGATTACTGGCATAGGCAATACTAAGCAGCAGGCAAATGGCCAGATTCTTATTGGGCTTGCCTTGTTGATCTTCTACCACGCTTATTACGCTTAGTGCTATGGGGTACATCATCATGGTAGTGGCAGTATTGCTTAGCCACATGCTCAAAAATCCTGTGGCCAGCATAAAGCCTAAAACCATTCGGTTGCCACGGGTCCCCGTTTTGTGCACGATGCTGAGCGCTATGCGCCGGTGCAGGTTCCATTTTTCTATGGCAAGGCCAATGATAAAGCCGCCCATAAAAAGAAAAATTACAGGATTGGCATAGGGGGCAGCTGCTTCGGCAGTGCTGGCAATACCCAACAGCGGAAACAATACTACGGGTAACAATGATGTGACGGCAATGGGCCATGCTTCACTAATCCACAAGAAAATGATTAGAAAAGCTACGGCTACTGCCTTGCAGGCTTTTGGCTCAAGCGTCAGTGGATTTAGCATCAGTAGCAGCAGAAAAATTGACAGCGCTACAAGGGATAGCAAAACTGATCTTACTGGTTTCATCGCTTCCATCAGGCGTCAATATAGTACTTGAAGCCTGATGAAACAGCAGATTTCGTATGGAGTGAAAGTATTTGGTTCAGAAAGTTATGCTATTACCCTATATGCTCTTTTGGCCCGCAAAATAATTATACATACAAAAATCAATTGTGACATGGGCCGGTTTGGAGGTAAGTGCGAATCAAACGTTATATGACCTGAAGACTTTGCTGGTACTTTTGGTTTTGAGCGGTATGGCTCGATGCTAAAACATAGCTGTCGTTAATGTTGCCACCGCTAAAAAAGAAGTGGAATTGGAGATTGCTAAAAGCAAATTGCAATCACGCATCGCAATAAAAAAAAGCAGAGAGGAAGGGATTCGAACCCTCGATACAGTTTCCCGTATACCCGCTTTCCAGGCGAGCCCCTTCAACCACTCGGGCACCTCTCTGTATAATTTGGGGTGGCAAAAATAGGAGAATCGAAACAAGCGCTACATGGATAATTGACTGCCCAGCCAAGCCATGCTCGCCATGCCGGTTTCAATAGCATCTTCATCAATATTAAAAGTAGGCGTATGCACACCGCTGGTAATGCCTTTTGCCGTATTCATTACGCCAAGGCGGTAAAAGCAGGCGGGAATTTTTTGTGCGTAGTAGCCAAAGTCTTCGGCACCCATTCGCATTTCTGTTTCGCTTACATTCTCTTTCCCCAGTAAGTGCTCAGCAAGACGCCATGCATTTTGCGTGAGTGTTGGGTTGTTCAGAACAGTAGGGTAACCTATATCAATGTGTAAGGATGTTGCTACCCCAAAAGCTTCACCAATATGTTTTACCTGTTGGGTTATAAGTTGATGCGCTTCGTGGCGCCATCGCTCATTCAAACAGCGCAGGGTACCCATCAGTTTTACTTCGCTTGGTATTACATTGGTAGTATGTCCTCCCTGAAATGATGTGATGCTTAATACTGTAGGATTGAGTGGATTGTTATTGCGGCTTACAATCTGCTGTAGCGAAACCACCAACTGCGATGCAGCCAAAATAGTGTCACGGGTAAGATGCGGTGCAGCTGCATGACCACCCTTGCTGCAAAAGCTTATATACAGTTCGTCGGCTGACGCCATTACCGTGCCCGTGCGAAAGCTCAATTGGCCTACCGGCAGATGTGGATGCACATGGAGAGCCACAATGCCTTGTGGTGCCGGGTTTTCCAGCACCCCATCGCGAATCATATAGCTTGCGCCACCAGGATTTCGTTCTTCGCCCGGTTGAAAGATGAGTTTAATTGTTCCCTCCCAAAGCCCTGAAGTTTCTTGTAGAATTTTAGCAGCACCTAGTAATATGGCGGTATGGGCATCATGTCCGCAGGCATGCATCAGGCCGGGTTTGGTGCTTTTGTAAGGAATATCGTTGGCTTCGTCAATGGGCAGTGCATCCATATCGGCCCGAAGCGCAATGATTCTTGAGTCAGCATTTTTTCCTTTAATGATGGCTACAACACCCGTATCGGCCATGGTTATGAAGCTAATGCCCAAAGATTGCAGGTGGTGCTGCACATAGCTGCTTGTTTCATACTCCTGATAACTGATTTCCGGATGGGCATGCAGATGCCGCCGCACATCAATATATACAGGTGCGTAGCGGTTGGCCAACGCACTAATCGTTTCCTTAAGCATTTCCATACAGCGCTAATTAGTCTTCCTTTTCTTTCAGTAATTTCTCCTGTTCTTCCGGAGATAGCGTAACAAGGTCGGGCACAATGTAGGTGGTAGAGCCCAAAATTATCTCTACCTGTTTCTTCAGTTTTTCAGCATCTTCTTTTTTTACAAAATCGCCTACACGCAATTTATAATTAGGAGCCTGATAGGCCATATACACATTTACGTCGGGGAAACTGCGGAGCAATTTGCCTCTGGTTTGATAGGCAAGCTCGCGGTTATTGGTGTTTAGTACCTGAATGCGATAGCCTTTGAATTTGCCACTGCTGCTTTTGTAAGTACTGAGCTTGTTAATCTCCCATTGTTTTTTAGCCAGCAGATCAAGACGGTAGTCTCGAAAAACCTGCACATAATTGCGCAGACTATCCGATGGCGGCTGTGCGAAGCCGGTTGTGCTGCACTGCAGGCAAAAGAATAACGCCACAATGGCACTAAAAACTTGTGAGAGGGAGCGTGAATGATTTGTCATCTTGCCGTGTAAAATTAGAAAACACAGTACCATCGAAAATCGAAAGCTTGTTAATTCTTATTAACTAACCGTTGTTGCAACTGCCATCCCCATAACAGCGAGGTTACTGCATCCCAATCGGGTGGCTCCGGCATCTATAAGTGCCTGCGCAAATTCCGGCGTGCGAATGCCGCCGCCAGCTTTTATCTGCAAGTGATCCGACAAATGCCTGCGCATTAGTTGTACCGCATGTATCGTATCACCTTTGCCGGCATAACCGGTGCTGGTGTTTAAGAATTGAACGCCTGTTGGTGCATACAGCTGACAGCATTTAATTATTTCGTCATCATTAAGTACATCTGTTTCCAAAATTAATTTGAGCGTCCGACCTTGTTGTAAAACGGGCGGAGCTATGTGATTGATTTCGTTAGCCAGGTATCCCCAGTCTTCGTTTTTTATGGCTGTATAGTTAATTACCATATCAAGTTCATCGGCACCGTCTACAATGGCCAGTATGGCCTCGCTAAGTTTTGCTTCTATAGCACTGTAGCCAAAAGGAAAGCCAATGGCTGCAGCTACTTTCACGTTGCTTTTACCTAGCTTTTTTTTGGCATAGCCCACCATTAATGGCGGAATGCAAACTGATGCAAAGCCAAAGGTTACAGCTTCATCACAAATCTTGTCAATGTCGGACAATAAAAGGGCTGGTGACAATGCGGTATAATCTATTAAGGGTGCAAGGTGGGAGAAGTTGCTCATTGCGCTATACTCAAAGTTATTTCTTACAGCTGCACTGCCTCGGCAATAATTTTGCTGTTCTTACTAAGCATGGCAGATACGCCGCAATATTTATCGATAGAGAGTTCTATGGCTCTTTTAAACTTATCGAGATCATCTTCCGAAACATCTGCTTTGTATTTGACATGGATTTCGCGAAATACTTTTGGGTGTTCTTCTGTTTGTTCTGCTTCGGCCTCAATGATCAGTTTGGTAAAAGGAACACGCATTTTGGTTAGAATTTCAACGACATCAATGCCGCTGCATCCGGCAAGTCCGCTTAACAGTAATGCCTTTGGGCTATAGCCCAATCGTATGCCATCATCATTACTTGCCCCATTAAGTTCAATGGTATGGCCATCGAAAGTGCTGCTGAAGGCAAGTGCGCCATCCCAGGTGGTGTAGGTTTTCATAGGTGCTGATATTGCTATTATTTATGAATAAAGTTAGGCTTGCAGGGCCGCTTGAAAATCAAGACTTACGGCTTCCCAGTTTACCACATTCCACCATGCGCCTACGTAATCGCCGCGCTTGTTTTGGTATTTAAGGTAATAGGCGTGTTCCCAAACATCGATACCAAGTATAGGTTCGCCTTTTACATCACTTATGTCCATTAGAGGATTATCCTGATTGGGAGTGCTTCCAATACTGAGTTGTTTCTTTGCATCTACTATCAGCCATGCCCAACCGCTGCCAAAGCGTTTTGTGGCAGCTTCCGCAAACTGTTTTTGCATCGCATCCATGCCGCCGAATTTCTTTTGAATGGCATCAACCAAGGCTGATGACGGTTTTGTACCTCCGGGTGCCATCCATTGCCAGAATTTTTCGTGATTAAAGTGACCGCCTGCATTGTTTCGCATAGTGGTGGAGTACTTGCTAATGTGCTGCAGCATCTCTCTCAGTGATTTGCCCGTGGCATGCTCTGCCGCAATGGCATCTGCCATATTTTTTGCATAGCCTGCTGCATGGCGGCTGTAATGTATTTCCATAGTGCGGGCATCAATTGATGGCTCCAATGCGCTATACGCAAATGATAATGGACTTTGCGTCAAACCAGGGTCGTTGGCAACCGTTGCATTTGGGCTACTCCATGCTTCAATTGTTGAACCTGCCAATGCCGTGACCATTGCAGTTTTGGCAGAATGGCCTATGAATGTTCGTCTTTTCATAATTGACAATTTACGGTTTTAATGAATGGCCGGCGCTTTTTTGTACCTGCCCAAATAGGCGCGTAGTTGCTTCAATAGCCGGAAATAAAACTCCTTGTTGAACAGCTGCGAATCTTTACGGGCCTTGTATATCAAAAATAAGGCAATAGGCGAAAGTACAAACACGGGCAACCAGGTGCCGGCAAAAGGAGGCAGTACCCCACTTTTTACCAGTTTTTCTCCTGTGCTGTTAAGCAAATGAAATACAACGAAAAAGATGACGGCAAACACTAAAGGAGTACCAATACCTCCCTTACGAATTATGGCTCCCAGTGGCGCCCCTATCAGAAATAATACGAAGCAAGCAAATGCCAATGAAAATTTTTGATGCCAGGCAAGATCATAGTGTCGCTTGTCACGTGATTTAGCGTTGTAATCTCCATCGAGAATTTCAAGTGTGCTTTTGGCGTTACTTACTTT
>JAHEMO010000235.1 GCA_024643625.1 Chitinophagaceae bacterium | reverse complement strand
GCTGACGGCCACCCATATCAATCAGTTTATTGGTACCACCCCGCTAATCCACCGTAAACCTATACACGCTTGTAGTCTTGTATTTATCCAATGGATGCAACAGTGTAGTAGGATATTTTGGTTCGTTGGGCGAGTTGGGAAAATGCTGTGGCTCCAGGCAGAACGCTGTACGGAACTCATCCGGAATTCCACCTTTCAGTAAATTTTTACTCTTCATAAAATTGCCGCCATAAAACTGTAAGCCCGGTTCGGTGGCTAAAATGGTCATGGTGATATGCGATTTATCGCCGGTTACGTGGCAAAGTTCGCGTAAGGAATCGGCGCGGCCATTGATTACATAGTTATGATCGTATCCTGCACCAAAGCGCAGCTGTTCATCATCCGTATTTACTCTTTCGCCAATGGTATGCGGCGTACGAAAATCAAAGGGCGTTGCGGCTACACCGGCATGCGGACCTAGCGGTATAAGCGTTGAATCTACCGGTGTATATTCTTCCGCATGTATGGTGAGCATATGGTTGTTAATGGTGCCGCCACCATTCAGGTTGAAAAAAGCATGGTTGGTCAGATTGCAGACGGTTGTGCTGTCTGTGGTGGCTTCATAATCAATTTGCATGGCCCTTGATGCCAGCAAACGGTAGGTAACTTTTACCGACAGGTTGCCTGGAAATCCTTGCTCGCCGTGCGGCGATACATAACGCAATTCGAGCGTACTATCGTTAAGCTGATTGCCATCCCATACCACATTATGAAAACCACCGGGGCCGCCATGTAACGTATTCTTTCCATTATTGATAGGCAACGTATAAGCCACTTTATTGATCGTAAATCTTCCATCGGCAATCCTGTTGCCATACCGACCAATAGTTGCCCCAAAATAGGGCTCGGCTGATGCATAAAAGCCTTTGAATGAATCGAAGCCCATGATGACATCCGTCATTTTACCACTGCTATCGGGTACCAGCAAACTCACCAATCTCCCGCCATAATTGGTGACAGCTGCAGCAATGCCATTGTTTTTCAAAAAGTATAGATCCACTTTTTTGCCATTCAGCGAATCATTGAATGCATCTTTAGACGGCATCGACAAATTTGGTTCTACCAGTTCGGCCTGGGTATTTGAATTGCCTGCATCGCCGCATGCTGCCATCATCATTAATACTACAGCGGTAGTCAATAATTTCATGTTCATATAATGTTGGATTGCTTTTTTATCCCTGTACAATATTTGTGCCATCTCCCGTGGTAACTACATAATGGCTCAATGGCAAACCATTAGCTGCTTCGTAAGCTGGTGTAATAGAAGCGACTAAATCATCGATAGCATTTTGCGCTACAATATTGATGGTGCATCCGCCGAAGCCCCCTCCCATCATCCGGCTACCTAATACCGCAGGGTTTTCTTTAACAAAATCGGCCAGCCAATCCAGTTCGCGGCAACTCACTTCATAGTCCCGGCTAAGGCCGTTATGCGTAGCGGTCATCAATTGTCCAAGCGAATGCAAATCGCCCTGTTGCAGCTTTTCGCAGGCTGTTTGCAAACGTGCAATTTCTTCTACCACAAATCTTGCCCGCTTATCAATTAAAGGATGGGCAGGTTTTACATAAGCATCAAGCATAGCCGTGTTTACATCGCGTAGCGCGGTGATACCGGGCTCTTCTTCGGCTACCAATTGAACAGCCTTTTCGCATTCCTGCCGCCGGGTGTTGTATGCGCTCGACGCTAATGAATGCTTTACATTGGTATTGAGCAAAACCAATTTGTAGTTACCCAAATTAAGTGGCACATATTCGTACGCAAGGCTGCGGCAATCCAGTTTTATCACATGATCTTTTTTACCCATCATACTGGCAAACATGTCCATGATGCCGCACATGACACCTACAAATTCATGCTCGGCTTTTTGCGCCATCTGCACCATGGTTATTTTATCAATACCCAATTGATACAAATGATTGAGGGCAAATACTGTAGCACATTCCACGGCAGCCGATGAGGACAATCCGGCACCAATGGGCACATCACTAACCATGGCAGCATTAAAGCCTTTTAAGGGGTAATCAGCTTTTTGCAGTTGCGCCACTACTCCTAAAATATAGTTAGCCCAATGGCTATCGGGTAAAGGTGCAATGGCATCTAAACTTGTTTGGTAGCTCCCCTCAAAATCGTGGGCATATAAATGAATTTCATCATCGTTGCGCGGTGCAATAGCCAAATACACGGCTTTGTCAACAGCTGCAGGCAGCACAAAACCATCGTTATAATCGGTATGTTCTCCAATTATATTGATGCGTCCCGGCGAGGCGATGACAAGTGTTTCGTTAGAAAACCAATTGTTTTTACTGAAAATAAGATGGAAGTCAAGCATGGTCTGGACAATGGCAAGCATTAATAATTGTCAAATTTACAATTTATATGTAATAGCACAGGGCTAGAATTCCTTTTCGCCTATCTCGCTATTGGGTACGGCCACTTTTCTGTTTTGCTTTAATAAATTGAAGCCCACGGAAAATTGAATTTGGTTGACCTCGTACAGGTAATTAGTCGTTGTAAAAAAGTCGCTGCCACGGGTAGTTATGCGCTGTTGGTTGCTCCTGTTCCAACCAAGATCGAGATACTGGCAAAGCAATTGGAAACTCCACCGCTTATCCTCGGTTTGCTTTTTTACACTCAACGACGGGTTCAGGAAATAACTATCCTCACCCTGCAGTGTTGGTCGTTCGCTCAGAAAATTTATAGCCAATTGCGACGACCAGTTTTTGCCCAGCGAAAAAGATTCCGTGAGGTTGAGGGTATAGGCCCATGCACTGTTACTCGCCTGAATGGTATTGGCAAAAAGGCTTCCCTCAATGCTGTAATAATAAATATTGAAACCGGCTACCGATTGCCACCATTTTGTGATGGCATGCGTGCTGCCTAATTCGAGGCCTATTTGTGTGGCCCGCTTGCCGTTGGTAAATACGCGGTTGAGTATGGTATCGTTATACACTTTATTTACCCGCTGAATAGGATTTAATATCGATTGAAAATAAGGAGTCGCAAAAAAATTACCCTTGCTGTAGGTATGCTCCAGGCCCGCTTCAACATTGTAAATCAGTTCGGGTAACAGGTCGGGGTCACCTTGTTCCAGTGTTTCGCTGTGCTCTCGTTCCGGAAAAGGATTGAGCTCAAAATTATTGGTACGGCGTATGCGTCTGGACAGCCCGGCTTTTACGCTCCAGCGATTGTCAAAGTTGTACTTTACCAGGGCATTCGGGAAAAAGTTGACGAGGCTCAAATCTCTTTTCTCGCTGCCTTTGGAGAACTGCAATTCCCGATCGGTGGTTTCTACACGCAGGCCGGCGCTGTATTGCAAAGCATCTTTCTTGCCATCGTATTGCAGATAGCCGGCATGTATAAAATTTTCTGCTTTTACATCACTGGTAAATGCGGGATCAATCTCAAAATCGTTGGTGCCAGGTATTTGGGTGAGGTATAAAAAATTGCCATCCTGCACATCGTACCTGAACTGGTAGCCTGCGCTCCATTGGCCGGTTTTATAATCCAGTTTTATACGCCATGCATCCAGCGGATTGTTGCTGGGGTTGCGGGTGTATTGCAGGGTATCGCTACTGCCCTTTGCAGGTGTATTTAAGTTTGTAGTAAGCCCCTCCAATGCCGCCCGCTCATACAATCCCGTTACCGTAAGCTTGCTTTTATTGGCAAAGGCATGCGCCCATTCCAGATTGGCCAGTGTAAAATCGCCTTCCTTCTGCTGCCGGTTGGCATTGTAATAATCAAAGCGGCTTATAGCCCCTGTTGTAAGATTAGTATGCCTGTTGTTGTACAACAAATTCGCATCACGAATCTGAAAGCGCTTGCCCTGGTAAAATCCGGCAGTCAATTGATTGCGATCATTTATCGCGTAGCCCATGGCTAAACGAATACCATAATTATATTTTTTAAAACTGCGTTCGCCATTACTGGGAAAGTCGGTGCGCATATTACCGATAATGGTATAAACATCGCCTTCACGAAATCCGTTCTGATCGTTGCGGAGATAATTGACACTGGCATTAAAATCGAACTTGTTTTTGCGATAGCCGGCGGAAATATCGCCACTGTACCGGCTGGAGCGCCTGTCATTATCAAAATCATCAAGCGTAGGCAAACCACCCATTACGTTGGCTTGCAGAATCCAACCCTCCGCAGTAAAATTTTTGGTTACCACATTTACAATACCTGAGCGGCCGTCCGCATCGTAAGCGGCGGAAGGGTTAGTAATTATTTCTATAGATTCAATATTGCCGGCAGGAATTTGCGCCAGTATGGTAGCCGCATCACCCTGCACCACTTTACCATTTATCAGCAATAAAAAACTGGATGATCCGCGCAAGGCAATCTGGCCGGCAGCATCTACACTTATAGCGGGCAGGTTGCGCAAAATATCAATGCCGCTACCGCCTGTGGCATTGGCATAGGTATCGGCTTTAAATACTTGCCTGTCGAAACGCATGGCCACAGGCGGTTTTTTGCCCTGCACTATTACCTGCTCCAATGCATTGGCATCGTAGTGCATCAGTATGGTTCCTAAATGAATAGTGGATTGGTTTTGGCTTGCTGCCAACAGCACTATTTTTTCGGCAAACTGCACATAACTAAACGTGGCACTGCTTATCACGCGGCTATCAGCAACTTTGAGGGAAAAATTGCCATTGCGGTCGGTGATGCCGGCAGCTATATTACTGCCATCCGCAGCCTTTATCATTACACTAGCGGAAGCTAAAGGCTTGTTGGCGACGCTATCCATTACCAATCCGGCAATGGTGCTACCCTGCGCCAGCGAAGCAAGCGCCATTACGGTCGATACAAATCCCAAAGCCATCCGCTTCACCATCATGCAGGGTTTTAGACGATGTTAATACCCCTGTCCAGTATTTACTTTTAACTGTGTCGATAGTTCATCCGGATATTTTTCTTTCATCCAATCTTTAGCCGTCAATACTTTTATGATCGGAATAATCTTGTCGAAATACATTTTCTCAATTTTCCTGTCGTAAGTGTACAAGCCATTCATTTCGTTTTCAAGATCGGTAAGTTGTGTGTATACCGCGCCACTCAATCCTTCAGCAGCATACTCTTTCAGGGTAGTAAAAAAACGAATAAACTCAGCCGTAGCACTGTCTTTGCCAGCATAGTTGTTATGCACCCATGGGCCATCCACATCCCAAATATGGCC
>JAHEMO010000234.1 GCA_024643625.1 Chitinophagaceae bacterium | reverse complement strand
CCGGCAAGGTTGGCAATTTCGGCCATCAGGTGCAGGTTGCCGGTTGCTGCAAATACCAGTGTGGCTACTGCTATCACCGTATCGCCGGCGCCGCTTACATCGGCAATGCTGCGGATATGCGCCGGCAGTATATCTGCTTGCAGGCCATTACTGTAGAACATCCCTTTTTCACTAAGCGTGATCAACGAAGTGCTGTGGTGCAATTCTTTGTGCAGGGCATCGTGTACCTGCGTCATACCGGCTTTTGTTACCGGCATCTCGAGCAGGTTAAGCGCTTCTTTGGTTTCTTTCAGATTTGGTTTGAAAATGGTGACACCCTTGTAGTTGAAAAAGTTTTTGCGCTTGGGATCTACCGCAGTTATTATGTTATGGGCAACGCACCATGCTATCAGTGCATCAATCACTTTTGGCGTAAGCAGGCCTTTGTTGTAGTCTTCAAAAATAACGGCAGCCGGTGGCTCCGCTTCAAATAGCGCAATGGTTTTATGGATAAATCTTTCCTCCGCATCGGGGGCAAGATCATGCGTCGTTTCTTTATCGAGGCGCAGCAAATGCTGGCTTCTGCTTATCACCCGAATTTTGTTGGTGGTTTCCCTTTCGTCCGATCGCCAGACGCCTTTCGTATTGATGCCGCGTTCATGCATCATGCTTTCCAGCCGCAGGCCATCATCATCGTCGCCGGTAACGCTGTGCATACTAACCTGAGCGCCAAGTGCTGCCAGGTTTAGCGCCACATTGCCTGCGCCACCAATGCGATACTCCACGTTTTGCAAGGCCACCACAGGCACGGGGGCCTCCGGCGAAATACGATCAGTATGGCCCCACCAGTAAGTGTCGAGCATAATATCGCCAACAACTGCGATATGCTGCTCCTTAAAGGATGAAAAGAGTTGATGAATCATGCTGCAAAGGAAGGCGGTTTATGAGCAATAGCCAACCTCGTTATCAGCGCTGCCTGAAACTGCTTTTGGCTACATAATACAAGGGGATACCCAGCGCCACTATGATGAATCCAAACAGGGTATAATCTGTTTTATAAACAAGCAGTAGCGTACAAAATGCAATCCCCAAAACAATGTAAATAAAAGGCAACAACGGATAGCCAAATGCTTTATAGGGGCGGGGATGATCGGGTCGTTTGCTGCGCAAAATAAAAATGCCAATGATGGTTAGCACATAAAACAGTACCACCACAAAACTAATCATATCGAGCAGGTTGCCGTATTGGCCGCTGATACAAAGAATGCATGCCATAACAGCCTGACTCCACAATGCCCATTGTGGAACACCGGCGGCGTTAAGTTTTCCTGCCTGCTTAAAAAACAGCCCATCGTTGGCCATTGTATAGTAAACCCGGGATCCGGCCAAAATGAGTCCGTTGTTACAACCAAATGTGCTGATCATAATCATTACGGCAATCACAAGCGTGCCGGCATTACCAAAAATTTGCTGACTTGCCGAAACGGCCACGCGGTCGTTTTCTGCGGTAGCAATTTGCTGCATATTAAGCACGCCGGTGTACATGAGGTTTGCACCCACATAAATAAGCGTAACAGTAAGCGTGCCTAAAAACAAACTCAAACCAATATTGCGCCCCGGGTTTTTCATTTCTCCGGCAATAAAAGTTACGTTGTTCCAGGCATCGCTGCTAAATACACTGCCTACCATAGCGGCGGCAATAGCACCCATCATAGCGGCCATTCCGGGATAGGCAATGATGCTCCAGCCATCTGCACTTGCTTCACCTTTACCCAATTGCATACCTGTGCTGTAATTGGCCTGCCACACATCGGGCTTTAGCATGATAAGACCTACTACAATCAGTCCAAAAAGGCTAAGCAGTTTGGTCCAGGTAAATAGCTGTTGTATGAATTTTCCTTCCTTTACGCCACGCGAATTGACGTAGGTAAGCAACACAATAATCACAATAGCCAGCAATTGTGCCGCACTAATATTGAGGCCTGCAACATTAGCCAGTACATTATTCTCGCCCACCGCAGGAATAAGGTATGCGGTAAACTTGCTAAAGGCAATACCAACAGCAGCAATCGTGGCAGTTTGAATAACGGCAAATAAACTCCAGCCATATAAAAATGCTACGAAGGGATTGTAGGCTTCTTTAAGGTATATATATTGCCCTCCGGCCTTTGGATACATGCCGCTGAGTTCGCCATAGCTTACCGCAGCGGTAATGGTCATAAAGCCTGTAATAAGCCATACAGCAATAAGCCATCCGGCGCTGCCCACATTGCGCACTATATCTGCACTTACAATAAAAATGCCCGACCCTATCATCGAACCAATTACAATAAGAGTACCGTCTACGAGTCCTAGCGATTGTTTGAAGCTGCCTTCCTGCTGCATAGATTTACATTAATGCGTGTAAAATAAGCATACACCATACTACAGGGCCACCATATTTTCCACAACAGCTTTCGCTGTAAAGCGCGGCATTATAATAGGATTATCGCTATTTTTCCCTCCTTAGTAAAATGGTAACTAATTCCACACGTGCTTTCGCTTCTCTTGAGGATAATGAACTCGTAGCCCTGTACAAATCGGCTGCGAATCAGGATGCGCTTGCGGTTTTCTACCAACGCTATGCGGGGTTAATTATGGGTACTTGTGTTAAATACCTGAAGGATGCAGAAAAAGCTGCCGATGCCGCCGCCGACATCTATACTGAATTGGTAGAAAAGCTACTGAAATATGAAGTCGATCAGCCCAAAGCATGGCTGTATATGCTTACCAAAAACCATTGCCTGCAAAAGCTCCGCAAAGAAAAAACGCATAGGGAGACAGAATTTTCAGAAGAATTTATGCAATCAGCCGACGATTTTAATCTTGATGACATCAGGGAAAAAGAAAACCTGCTAAACACCATGCACGATTGTATTGAACAACTCAGGGACGAACAGCAGCAAACCATAACCCTCTTTTATCTGGAGAAAAAATGCTACCAGGAAATAGCGCAGGCAACCGGATTGGAGTGGAACCAGGTAAGAAGCCATATACAAAACGGCCGACGCAATCTGAAAAACTGTATGGATAATAAGCATGGCTAGCCAAAACGAACATATACTGTGGGCTGATAAACTGGCCGATTACGCCGCAGGTCGCCTGTCGGCCGCCGATATGCATGCCATGGAAGAGGCGGCGCATGCCGACCCGTTTTTGATGGATGCTTTGGAAGGCTATGTGATACTGGCGCAACACAATAAACTCAGCGATATAGACAAAGTGCTGGCAGCATTGCCCGCCCGGGAAAAAGCGCTTGCTTCCACCAAAGTGATACCGCTCTTTGGTCGCCGTTGGGTACAGTGGGCAGCTGCGGCATCAGTAGTCTTATTAGTGGGTATTGGCCTTTTTACACAGCGGAATGCCGATGAAGTACCACAAATAGCCTCTGCCGAAACACAGGCAGATCCCTCAACAGCTAACATTAATCCTTCATCCATAGAGGCGGGAGATTCCATAACCATAGGCAAGGAAAAAAGTGCCGATGTACCGCAGGCAATTGTGCGCAATGCCGACAATTTGCCCCGCAGTTCCCGTCCTGAAAAAGCAAACACCGAAGACCCCGCCAAAGCAACGGCACCGGTAACCCTGATGGACGAAGGGCGCGCAAGAGCCATGCAATCCGCAGAAGCCCTACCCATTTTATTTAATGTAAATGGAAAAGTGGTTGATGAGGCAAACAGCGAGCCTATTGATAATGCGGTGATTGCCCTGGGCGGTAAAGAAGTAATTAGCGATCCCATTGGCAGGTTTACCATTGGTGCAGCGGCACTTCCCGCCGAATTGAAAGTTGGAGCAGTAGGCTACCGCACAAAAATCATAACCTGGCAGGAAGGGGATAATTTTTTGCAAGTGCCGCTGCAAAAGGCGCCGGCCACCACTGAGGAAAAAATTGTTGCAGGATTGAGCAGCAGGAAAGCTGACCCTGCTTTGGTAGTGATACCAAATGACACCAGTACTACCGCGCCTCTTGGCGGCTGGCCTGCATTCAATACCTATTTTAAACAAAACATGCAAGCCAAAGGCACCAGCAAAATTTATAAATCAGTAACCCTCAGTTTTGCTATTGATGCAGCCGGCAAGCCGGTGGATATTGAAGTGGGTCAATCGCCGGGAAAAGAGGCGGAGGCCGAAGCTATTCGTCTTTTGCAAAATGGTCCGCGGTGGAGACGGGGTAGGGGCGAGGCGCCAATGGCAACCATCACAGTGAAATATTAAAGCGCAGCCTCCTCTGCGGTTTTACATCATCATGCAGCGTAAAAGCAATGCCGTTTACATTTTAGTGTGGTTATTGGCAGCAGTGGCATTGCTCTTTGTTGTCAGGCCATGGCAATTGTATTTTATGGCCGATGATTTTATTTACATCAGCAAGAGCCCGCAATTGCAATACCTGTACCGTACCGCTTTCCGGCCGGTGAGCGATTTAAGTTTGCTGTTTGATTATAAACTTTATACTACGAACGCTGCAGGCTACCATTTCACCAATTTTTTGCTACACATCGCAGCGGCCGTGTTGGTTGGGGTATTGGGGTATCGGCTATCGGGACGCTTCCAATTGGCATCGCCAACACAAGCGGGCATGCTGGCCTCAATTATTTTTCTGGTGTATCCTTTTGTGTCGGAATCTGTTTTTTGGATTGTTGGCAGAGGAGGCTCTTTAGCCACCATTTTCATGTTGCTGGCTTTGTTACTGATGCTGACCAGATCGGGCATTAGCTATGGCGGCTTGGCAGCCATTTGGCTATTGCAAGTATTGGGTTTGCTTACTTATGAAACGAGTTGGCTACTGCCCGCTATAGCCACCGGGCTTTGGTGGATTATGCGCCGCAACAATCTCGCCGCAAAAAATAATTTAGCTAACATCACGGTTGCCGGGTTATGGATTTTACTGCTTCTTTCATTTGTACTCCGAAAAATGTATATCGGTCACTTTGTTGGCTCACCATACCTTAATACCGAAAAGTTTGGATTTCATCCGCTTACCTGGTTGTACAATTATGCCACCGGATTTTTTCGTGCATTTATTCATCCTACACAAAGCGGCAGCTTGTTTGCGGCTTTGTCGGTAATCGTTTTTTGCATGCTTGTGTATTTGCTTTGGCGCAATAGAAAATCCATTGTGGCAATCCCCGTAATCGTTTGGTTAATCGGTGCTTTTTTAATAGCCTTATTACCGGTGGCCATGCTTGCTGTAAATACACATACATCTG
>JAHEMO010000032.1 GCA_024643625.1 Chitinophagaceae bacterium | reverse complement strand
ACCTGCGATACCTCGCCAATAAGGTTGGCGGCTATCAATTCCTGCGTGCGCCTTACCCCTTCACCGCTACCGCCCTGATTGCCCATTTGGGTAACTACCTTATACTTTTTTGCTGCTTCCGTTAGCATGCGGGCCTCATAAATATCATGGGTGAGAGGCTTTTGCACGTACACATGTTTGCCCAATTGCATAGCAGCCATTGTAGCTACGGCATGCGTATTATCGGGTGTTGATACTGATACGGCATCAATGTTGTTTTTCTCTTTGTCCAGCATCTCCCGATAATCGGTATACAATTTTGCTTTGGGGAAACGCTTTATCGAATTTGCTGCTTGTTTTTCATCTACATCAGCAAAGCACACAATATTGGCTTTGCCACTTTTGAAAAACTCGTTCAGGTCACTATCTCCTTTGCCACCGGCACCAATGCCGGCGATATTGAGTTTGTCGGAAGGTGCAACAAAACCACGGCCCAATACCTGGCGCGGAACAATGTAAAATCCTGCACCAGCAATGGCGCTGTTCTTAATAAATTTTCTTCTTGATGATGGCATGGTTGTTTCGTTATTTATGTTGATGAGGGTATCGGTTGATTGGATGAGTTGATTAGATGATAAGGTGATGAGTTGATCAGGCGACTTCAGGAATTATTGGTCTGCTTCGCTATGCATTTTCATTTTATTTTTTTGCTAAGTCCTGCTTTCAATTGTTGAGTATTTAGATCCCTAACGATAGTAGTTTTTTGATGAGCAACTAAACCTTAAACCCTTTATTTCAAAGTGACTCCGATTAGACGTCAAACTTCACACATTCCGCGAGTTCTTTTTCCGTATAGGCCAGTTTGTATTGAGCCAACACCTCATCGGGTACGCCATTCCACTGGTTGGGCTTGTTTCCAGCATAGCCAATATCCTTCACGCCAATTTCGCTGGTGTAAAAACCTGTGGCCGTAAGGTTGCGCATTAGGGAAAAGAATGCAACACCCTGTGCCATGTCAGCCTTGGCTTTATTGGGGTATGCAATGGTTTCTACCACTTCAATGCGTTGTGCATCGGTAATATCGGTAAACGCTTTGCCATAAGCTTTAATACAATGCAAATCGAGCCAGCGCAAGCCACCCCGCATGGGCACCTGATGTTGTGGCATGTCCTTTACAATAAATTCAATAAAGGCAGGCACTCCGGCGTCTGTAGCGCTTCCGCTCACCTCATCGGCGGGAATAATAATATTTGACAGCGTGGCAATAGTGGCCATTTCTTCGGGCGTAAAAAAAGTTTCGGCTATTAGCTTTTGGTAATGCTCTTCCTCCTCCTTCATCCTGTCAAGGGTGAAGTCCTTTTTTGCTGCGGAGGGGTTTGCAATTGCTTTTTCATCCTCAGTTTTGCAAGCCTGTAATAGGGTGCCCGTAGCTACGGTTCCTATGGCAATGGCTTTTAGCGATTCTCTTCTTTTCATAGCATTATTTTTACGGCAATCAAATGGCGTTTTTCTTGAGTTGATCAACAATATAGTCGCTGGCGCGCATGCTTAATGCCAGTATGGTCCAGGTAATATTTTTATCGGCCTGCGAGGTAAATGCGGCACCATCTACCACAAACAAGTTCTTACAATCATGCGCCTGATTCCAGGCATTTAAAGCCGATGTTTTGGCATTGCTACCCATGCGGGCCGTACCTGCTTCATGTATAATCCGTCCGGGTGCTTCAAGTCCGTAACTATTGGTTTCATCATCATTACCGCCCCAGGTAATTACAGCGCCCATTTCATGCATAATTTCTTTAAAAGTCTCCTTCATATGCTTTGCCTGCTTCACTTCGTAGTCGCTCCATTTTACATTAAAGCGCAGCACAGGAATGCCGTATTTATCTACTACAGCAGGATCGATGTCACAATAGTTTGAATAGTCAGGAACTGCTTCGCCGCGGCCGGCCATACCTACTGAGGCTCCATAGAAAAAGCGATAGTCTTCTTTTAGAGACTTGCCATAACCGCCCGCTTCTTTTTGGGTGCCGTGTACGGCAAATTTGCCATTAAGGCCTTCTATACCCCATCCAAAACCGTAGGCCGGTTGCTGCATGCCACCCCAATACTCAATATGGTATCCGCGGGGGAAGTCCAGTTTTTTATTGTCGAGCCACCAGGGGCTATACACGTGCATGCCGCCTACGCCATCTTCATTGTATCGTTTGCGATCGAATAATTCGGGCAACACGCCCCCCATGGCAGCACCGGTACTGTCGTGCAGGTAACGGCCAACTACGCCGCTGTTATTGGCCAGGCCATTAGGGTGCCTGCTGCTTTTGCTGTTGAGCAATAGCCGCGACGACTCGCAAGTGCCGGCGGCTAGCACTACCACACGGCCCTTTACCTGATACTCCTGCATGGATAGTTTGTCTACATACGAAATGCCGGTAGCCAACCCTTCGGTGTTTGTCATTACCTCGCGGGCCATAGCATTCACCACCAAATCAACCTTGCCACTTTGCACGGCAGGTTTTACCAGTACAGAGGAGGAGGAGAAATCGCCGTAGACGGTGCAACCCCGGGCACATTGGTTGCAAAAGAAGCACGCACCCCGGCTATCATTTATTTTTTGGGTAAGAATGCTGAGGCGCGATGGTATTACCGGCACGCCGGCATGGCCTGCGGCTTTTTTTACAAACAGTTCGTGTAGTCGTGGTTTGGGGGGCGGCAGAAAATGTCCATCGGGATCGTTGGGCAAACCCTCGTTGGTGCCAAATATTCCAATCAGTTTATCTACCTTATCGTAGTATGGTTTTACATCGTCGTAACTTATGGGCCAATCGTCGCCAAGCCCGTCAATGCTGCGCCGCTTAAAATCTTTGGGGCCAAAACGCAGGCTTATGCGTCCCCAATGGTTGGTTCGTCCACCCACCATGCGGCTTCGGAACCAATCCCATTCAGTACCCTCGGCTTTGGTATACGGTTCGCCGTCTATCTGCCAACCCCAATACGAGGCATCAAAATCGCCAAAGGGCCGAAACTTAGTGCCGGCACCACGGCGGGGGCTTTCCCACGGATTTTTCAGTTGGGTCACATTTTTGGCCGGATCATAATCGGGGCCCGCTTCAAGCAGGCATACCGATAAGCCCGCATTGGCCAACTGATAGGCTGCCATTCCGCCGCCGGCACCCGAGCCCACAATAACAACGTCGTATGTTTTTGCCGCCTGCTTTATTTCAATCCCCATGGCTCACAATCGTTTTGCGTTTTTTTTGAATCGGCTAAATGTAAAGCAATTAGGCTTTTCGCATGGATGCCCAGATGAGTAAAAAAAATCAAAATCAAACCGCGACTTTTTAGCTGCCACAATGCTTTGCAGCAAAAAATATGCAGAATCTGCAAAGGGCTGCATGTTATTTTCCTTTTACTTTATCGGCTCGTACTTTTTTCAACAACGATTTATTGCCCATGTCAATCACTAAGTCTGGTGGATTTCAAAAAGACCAATTGTTTGTAGCCAGTTGTCTGGCATTGCTGGTAACTTCTTTATCCTTTGGCATTCGTGCCGGTATTCTCAATCAATTGGGCGTCGATTTTTCGCTGAATGCTGCTGAATTGGCCACCATTGCGGCCACCGCCTTTTGGGGTTTCCCGCTAGCCGTAGTTATCGGCGGCATGGTAGTAGATATAATAGGTATGAAACGCTTATTGGTGGCGGCCTTTATTTTTCATTTGGCCGGTATTTTTCTCACCGTTTTTGCTACCGGTTTCTGGTCATTATTTATTTCTACCTTATTAATAGGTATTGCCAATGGTACGGTAGAAGCGGCTTGTAATCCTTTGGTGGCGGCCCTGTACCCAGATAATAAAACCACCAAACTCAATCATTTTCATTTGTGGTTTCCGGGTGGTATTGTAATTGGTACGCTCATTGTATACCTGCTCAATAAAGTAGGCATCGGCTGGCAGGTGCAGGTGGCGCTAATGATTATACCCACTTTAATTTATGGCTACCTGTTTTACCGTCTGCAGTTTCCCGTTACAGAGCGGGTGGCCAGTGGCGTAAGCACAGCCGAAATGTATAAAGCAGTCGCAAGCCCGCTTTTTATTTTCATGATTGTATGCATGTTTGGTACAGCTATCACCGAGCTGTTTACCGGGCAGTGGATAGATGTATTGTTACGTAATGTGACGGATAATGCGTTGCTCATTCTTACCCTTACTACCGGCGTCATGGTTATTGGCAGGGGTATGGCGGGACCGGTAGTACATAGCTTATCGCCGCAGGGCGTATTATTGGCATCGGCCATTATTGCAGCACTTGGTTTGTATATGTTGGGGCATACCACAGGCAGCATGCTATTTGTTGGGGCCATTGTGTTTGGTATTGGCGTATGTTATTTCTGGCCTACCATGCTGGGTTTTGTGGCAGAATACCTGCCAAAAACCGGCGCTGTGGGCATGAACCTCATGGGCGGCGCGGGCATGTTTGCCGTAAGCGTGTACATGATGTTTATGGGTAGTCGCTACGATGAAATATTGCTCAGCAGATTACCGTCCGGAGCTGCTTTAAGTGATTATATGGCCGCTGATGCATCATCCGAAATGGGTAAGCAGCTCAATGACGCCCGCACTGCCGCTGGTCCCGAAGTATTGAATACTACGCTTATTATTCCCTTGCTTTTAATAGTTGCGTTTACTTTTTTATACCTGTTTATGCGTAATAAGAAGAGGCCATCGCTAACGCCGGCGCACCACTAAAAATGATTTATTTTTTCAGATGAGCTCAAGAAGACAAACCATAAAAAATATGCTGGCCGGTGCGGCCGCTGTAGGCATGGGCAATACACTCATGTCCGCCAGTTGCCAGACAGCAGATAATATCATGCTCAAAGGAAATATCAATCATTCCCTGTGCCGCTGGACCTACAGCTATATGGGCCTTGAAGAATTGTGTTTGTTATGTAAAGAACTGGGCATAAAAGCACTTGATTTGATTGGCCCCAAAGATTGGCCAATGCTTAAAAAACATGGCCTTGACAGCAGCATGTGCAACGGTGCCGAAATAAATCTGGTAGATGGTTGGATTGAACCCAAATTTCATCCGCAACTGATAAAGCAGTACACGGAACATATCAATCTGGTAGCGGATGCCGGTTATAAAAATCTTATACTGTTTTCCGGCAACCGGCGAGGTATGGATGAAGAAACCGGTATGCAAAATATGGTGGCCGGTGTAAAGCAGATTTTAGCTTTGGCCGAAAAACGTGGCGTGGTATTGCAAATTGAAGTGTTTAACAGCAAGGTGAATCACAAGGACTATATGGCTGATGGTACGCCTTGGAGTATCGAGCTGTGCAAGCAGCTGGGTTCAGAAAACTTCAAGATTTTATACGATATCTACCATATGCAAATTATGGAAGGCGATATCATCCATACCATACAGGAACATCACCAATACTTTGGCCATTACCACACGGCAGGAGTACCTGGCCGCAACGAAATTGATGAATCACAGGAATTGTACTATCCTGCAATTATGCAGGCCATAGTATCTACGGGATATAAGGGATATGTAGCACAGGAGTTTCTACCTAAAAAGGCGGACAAAGTGGCTTCGCTTCGCGAGGCTATTAAACTTTGCGACGTGTAGCGCAGGGTAATTTTTAAACCGACCAATGGTACTTGGTATTGTTGGCGTCAATTATCATAGTAAAAACCAAATTGCCATATGGCTGATAACGTATTTGATGCAATAGTGATAGGAAGTGGAATTAGTGGTGGCTGGGCAGCCAAAGAACTAACAGAGAAAGGGCTGAAAACGATAATGCTTGAGCGTGGCAAAGATGTAAAGCATATCAAAGACTATGTCTCGGCCACAAAGCATCCCTGGGATTTTCCACACCGCGCCGGACGCACCTACGAAATGGAGCAAAACTACCCGGTGCTTAAGCGCGACTATCCGCTAAACGAAATGAATCTTGATTTTTGGGCAAACGAAAAAGATTGTCCGTACGTAGAGGTAAAACGTTTCGATTGGTATCGGGGCTATCAGGTGGGCGGTCGGTCGCTTACCTGGGGCCGGCAAAGCTATAGGCTTGGCGATTTGGATTTTGAAGCCAACGCCAAAGAATCCATTGCGGTTGATTGGCCTATCCGGTACAAGGATATTGCACCCTGGTACAGCTATGCGGAGAAGTTTGCCGGCATCAACGGGCAAAAGGAAGGTTTTCCGAGCCTTCCCGATGGCGATTATTTGCCAGCCATGGAAATGAACTGTGTAGAAAAAGATGTAGCCGCACGCATAAAAGCGCATTACAAAGGAAATCGTATTATGATGATGGGCCGAAGTGCTAATCTTACGGCGCCGCATAATAACAGGGTTAATTGTCAGTATCGCAATAAGTGTTGGTTGGGATGTCCGTTTGGAGCGTATTTCAGCACGCAGTCAGCTACTTTGCCTGCGGCTATGGCTACTGGTAATCTTACACTGCGCCCCGATAGTCTTGTTACCAAAATCATTTACGATAAAGACACGCAAAAGGCAAAAGGCGTTGAAGTTTTGGACATTGCCACTAACAACACGGTAGAGTATTTTGCTAAAGTGATTTTTCTCTGCGCAAGTGCCTTTAACAGCACATGGGTGCTTATGAATAGTGCTACCGATATATGGCCCGAAGGCTTGGGTAGCAGTTCCGGCGAACTCGGTCACAACGTAATGGATCATCACCTGAAAGTGGGTGCCAATGGCACTGCCGAAGGATATGATGATAAGTACTATTTCGGTCGCAGACCAAATGGTATTTACATTCCGCGTTTTCAAAATATTCTCGGCGATAAGCGCGATTATCTGCGTGGTTTCGGCTATCAGGGAAGCGCCAGCAGAAGTGGCTGGAGCAGGGATGTGGCAGAACTGAATATAGGTGCTGCATTCAAAGATGCTTTAAGCGAACCGGGTGGCTGGAATATGGGCATTGGTGGCTTTGGTGAGATTTTGCCATATCATGAAAACAAAATTTATCTCGATAAAAATGTAAAAGATAAATGGGGATTGCCGGTATTGGCTATGGATGTAGAACTGAAGGAGAACGAAATAAAAATGCGCAAGGACATGGCTAATGAGGCAGCGGAGATGCTGGAAGCCGCAGGCATGAAAAACGTAAAGACACATGACAATGGATATGGCTTTGGCCAGGGCATTCATGAAATGGGTACAGCACGTATGGGCCGCGATGCTAAAACAAGCGTGTTGAATGGTAATAATCAGGTTTGGGATTGCAAGAACGTTTTTGTGACGGATGGCGCCTGCATGACAAGTGCTGCATGCGTTAATCCAAGCCTTACCTACATGGCTTTAACTGCCCGGGCTGCAGATTTTGCTGTAAGCGAATTGAAAAAGGGTAATCTGTAAGAATAATCCCAGACCAAACAATAAGCAGGTGGGTGCTAACGAAACACAAGTAATTCCAATAGCTCTCAACATCTGAAACGGATAATGTGAAAGCGAATGATACTAAACTTATAAAGACAACAAGGATGTTCTTAGCAAAGGATTTGATTGTCTAAACCTGAATGAAGAAAACTGGAATCATCAATCTGAAATCATCAATCTGAAATAATTATAGCGTGCCGGAAAATTACGATGCCATAGTAGTAGGAAGCGGAATAAGTGGTGGATGGGCCGCCAAAGAACTTTGTGAGAAAGGACTAAAAGTGTTGCTACTGGAACGTGGGGGCCCTTACGATCATATCAAAGACTATAAGACAGCAGGTAAAAAGCCGTGGGAGTTTGAGCATCGCGGCGAAACAACATCTGAACAGGAAGAAGTGCGTCCGGTTATTCATCGCTCATGGGGAGCGCAGGAACAGGTAATTGATGCATGGACCAATGAAAAGGATTGCCCTTATATAGAAGATAAGCCCTTTAACTGGTGGCGTAGCTATCGCATGGGTGGCCGTAGTATTTTATGGGGTCGCCAAAGTTACCGGTGGAGCGACCTGGATTTTGCGGCCAATGGCAAAGAAGGTGTGGGTGTGGATTGGCCCATTCGATATAAGGATCTGGCGGAATGGTACGATTATGTAGAAACTTTTGCCGGCATAAGCGGCTCTGTCGAAGGCATTAAGCATTTACCCGATGGTAAATTTTTACCACCCATGGCGCTTAACTGTGTGGAGCAGGATGTAGCGGCAAGATTAAAAAAGCAATATAACGGCGCCCGCCATTTAATTATTGGCAGGGTGGCAAACCTTACGGCTCCTATTGCGGGCCGCACCCAATGCCAATTCAGAAGCCGGTGCTGGGAAGGTTGTCCCTTTGGCGGATACTTTAGCAGCCAAAGCAGCACGTTGCCCGCGGCCGTGGCCACAGGCAATCTCACTATCAGGCCCTGGAGTATTGTAAGGCAGGTATTGTATAACAAGGACACAAAAAAGGCCACCGGGGTAGAAATAATTGATGCCGAAGACAGCAAGACATACAGCTTTAACAGCCGCATTGTTTTTGTATGCGCATCAGCCATAAACAGTGCATGGATACTCATGCAAAGCGCTACGGATATTTGGCCGGGAGGGCTTGGTAGCAGTAGCGACCAACTTGGCCACAACATCATGGATCACCACTACCGCCTTGGTGCTTCAGGAAAAGTGGAAGGCTATTTGGATAAGTATGTTTTTGGCAGAAGAGCCAACGGATTTTACATACCGCGCTTCGCCAATATTGGCAAGGACAAGCGGGATTTTTTACGGGGATACGGCTATCAGGGTAGCGCAAGCCGGCAGGGATGGCAACGCGATGTAGCAGAACTCAATATTGGCGCTGCCTTAAAGGACGAGTTAACCGAGCCTGGCCAATGGACCATGGGCATGACCGGATTTGGTGAAGTGTTGCCCGATCATAGAAACCGCATGTATCTGCATGCTACTGAAAAAGATAAATGGGGGTTGCCTGTACCCGTTATGGATGCGGTGCTGCGCGATAACGAAAATAAAATGCGCATTAGCATGGCCAATGATGCGGCTGAAATGCTGGAGAGCGTTGGCCTTAAAGAGGTTCACAGCTGGAATAATTTTCATCCGATGGGCGATGGCATTCATGAAATGGGTACCGCCCGCATGGGACGCGATGCAAAAACAAGCGTGCTTAATGGTCACAATCAGGTGTGGGATTGTAAGAATGTTTTTGTAACCGATGGAGCTAGCATGGCTTCATCAGCATGCCAAAACCCCAGCCTGACGTATATGGCCTTGACGGCGAGGGCAGCAGATTTTGCATTTGAAGAATTGAAAAAAGGAAATCTATAAATTAGAGCGGATTTTATAACGCAGAAAAAAGGTATCATCATGATTATGACTTATGAAGACTGGTTGAAGGAATTTGCCGGATAGCAAAATTGCCATACCAAAAAAATTATTAGAAATTATGGACAGAAGAAGCGCATTGCAAAGGGTAGCCCTGCTTATGGGGGGCACTGTAGTAGGAGCAGAATTATTTTTATCCGGCGGTTGCAAAACTGCCCCCAAGGGAGTTGCTGATCTTTTTAGTGAAGACAGCATTTCGTTGTTCAGTGAAATAGCTGAAACTATTTTGCCGGCTACTGCCACGCCCGGCGCTAAGGCCGCAGGGGTAGGGGAGTTTATTCCGGTAATGGTGAGAGATTGTTATTCGCCGGAGGAACAAAAAGCCGTGTTGGATGGCTTGTTAGATATGGACAAACGCTGCAATGAAACCTATAAAAAAGGGTTTATGGATATGACCGCAGAACAGCGCACGGAATTTCTCACTGTTTTGGATAAAGAACAACGGGAATACCAGAAGACGGTAGTTGAGCCTAAACTAAAGGAGATACGCGATGCGAAAATGTCGGGGTCGGCAGCAGGGCAACCCAATAAGGATAACAATGCTGCTGCTACGGCCACCACGGCTGAACCTGCCGATCCGGTTCCGCATTATTTCAGGATGATTAAGCAGCATACCATGCTTGGTTTTTTCACCAGCAAGGTGGGTGCCACAGAAGTACTTCGGTATGTGGAAGTGCCGGGTAAATATGAAGGCTGCATAGATTATAAAAAAGGCGACAGAGCCTGGGCAACCTAATATATTCCTCCGGTCAAACAAATCATGACCCCTGCTTTCCGGCAGGGTTTTTTTATGCATTTTGCAGATGCTAACGAGTATGTTTGCGCCATACAAGAGCTTTACAGATCACGAAATAATTTTACCATGAGTCAATTTACCAACCACAATTTCTCCGGACAAAAAGCCTTAGTTAGGGTGGACTTTAATGTGCCGCTTGATAAAGCTACGCAAGCCATTACAGACGATACCCGTATGCGGGCAGCCATACCTACGCTTCAAAAAATATTGCATGATGGTGGAAGTGTTATACTGATGAGCCATTTAGGCAGGCCCAAAGATGGCCCCGAAGCAAAATATTCGCTGAAACATTTAGTAGAGCACTTGCATGCATTACTAGGCGGGAATACTCCGGTATTTTTTGCTGATGATTGTGTAGGCGACCAGGCGTATATGACTGCAGGAATGCTAAAAGGCGGTGAAGTTTTGCTGCTGGAAAATCTTCGTTTTTACAAAGAAGAAGAAAAAGGAGATAAAGCTTTTGCAGAGAAGCTAAGTAAACTGGGAGATGTATATATAAACGATGCCTTTGGTACGGCGCATCGTGCGCATGCTAGCACCGCTGTTATTGCTGACTACTTTCCTGCCGGTAAAAAAATGTTTGGTTTGTTGATGGAAGGCGAAGTAAAAGCGGCCAATAAAGTTTTGAAGGAAGCCCAAAGTCCTTTTACTGCCATTATTGGCGGGGCCAAAGTGAGCGATAAGATACTGATACTGGAAAACCTGCTGGACAGAGCTACGGATATCATTATTGGCGGTGGAATGGCTTACACTTTTATTAAAGCGGCCGGTGGTAAAATTGGTAATAGCCTTTGCGAAGACGACAGGCTGGATACTGCCGCGGCTATCATCAAAATGGCAGAGGAAAAAGGGGTATGTATTCATTTGCCAAGCGATAGCGTAATTGCCGACAAGTTTGATGCCAATGCAGAAACATCTGGTGCGCCAAGCGATCATATACCCGATGGCTGGATGGGACTGGATATTGGCGCCAATGCCTGCGATCAGTTTTCAAAAGTAATCAGCCAATCAAAAACTATTTTATGGAATGGTCCGATGGGTGTTTTTGAATTTGATAAGTTTCAACATGGAACAAAATGCATTGCCATTGCGGTAGCTAATGCCACCCAAAATGGTGCATTTAGTTTAGTAGGTGGTGGCGATAGCGTTGCTGCTGTCAACAAATTTGGATTTGAGGAGAAGGTAAGTTATGTGAGTACAGGAGGCGGTGCAATGCTGGAGTTTTTTGAAGGCAAGTCGTTGCCGGGTATCGCAGCTATTGCCGATTAAACAGCCAGATAAAGAAAGATAACAATGGGAGCAGCTCAGTATGACGTTGCTCCCATTGCTTTATGCTTCATTACGAAATGATTTTTCCAGTTCTTCCAACGGTACCCCCTTGGTTTCCGGCATGCGGAAAATTACCCACAGCAATTGCAGCACCATCATAGCCAAAAAGAAGCCGAATATTTTAGCGGGGCCAATTGCGGCACTATTCGCAAAAAATGGAAATGCGGCCGTAACGATAGCCGCCATTATCCAATGCGTAGATGAACCCAGCGATTGGCCATAGGAACGAACATTGTTAGGGAATATCTCCGAAATAAAAACCCATATCACCGCACCTTGCCCTACAGCATGAGCAGCGATAAACACGAAAAGAAAAATCGGCACTACCATGCCGCCTGTTTTTGTGGCAAAAGCAAGTGCTACTGCTCCAAGAGCAATAATGTAGCCAATAGATCCGATGAGCATGAGTTTTTTTCTACCATGTTTATCAATCAGGTAAAGACCAATCATGGTAAAAATTAAATTAACAAGACCAATGCCTGCGCTTTGCAGAAATGCGGCGCCTTTGTCTATGCCTGCCATTTCAAACACGCGGGGCGAAAAGTAAATGATGGCATTAATACCTGACATCTGATTGAAAAAAGCAATAAGAAATGCCATGATAATGGGTTTGCGGTATTTGCCGCTAAAGAAAACGCCCATTCCGGGCTTCGATTTTTCCAATGCCAAATCTTGTTGCATGTTTTTCATGGCATCATCCACTCCCTCAGGGTCGCTGATGCTCAAAATGCGTTTGGCCTGATCATAATCATTTCTTTCCATCATGAGCCATCTTGGACTCTCAGGCACCATAAACATCAAAACAAAAAACATGGCTGCAGGAATAGCTTCCACGCCCAGCATCCAGCGCCAGGCATTGTCACCCATATCGCGAAGCAGATAGTTACTGAGGTAGGCCAGCAATATGCCAAGCACAATATTGAACTGAAAAGTGGCTACTAATTTTCCCCTGTTTTTGGCAGGTGCAATTTCGCTGATAAACATAGGTGCTACCACGCTGCTTGCCCCTACACCCAGCCCACCAATAAAGCGATAAATGATAAAACTTGTGACGCCGCCGGCCATTGCGGAGCCTATGGCAGAAATAAAATACAGCAAGGCAATTACAATCAGGCTCTTCTTGCGACCATATTTTTCGGCAGGGATGCCGCCAAATAAAGCACCAATAATAGTGCCGTACAATGCAGAGGCAATAGCTTGGCCATGCAATACGTCGCTTAGCTGCCAAAGCCTCTGAATCTCTTGTTCGGCTCCTGATATTACAGCAACATCAATGCCAAAAAGAAGCCCACCGAGGGCCACCACAATGCTCCAAAATACGAGACGCCCATTCATAAGCCATTGCAATTAAGACAGCTATAATACGTAATAAACTAATGCCCCGCAATTGCATATTGCCGGCGATGCATCAATTGGTTTGTAGAATGGTAATTACATCACCAATACTTATTACGCCGGTTGTACCAGGAATAATATTCATGCCGAAATACACTTTGTTGTGCATTTTACGAAACGATGAAAGCGTGCGCAATGGTTCTGGTCCCGGCGAGGCATTTTCCTGATTGATGGTGGTTACAGTGCAGCGGCTGCAAGGCTTTACGCCATACATCTCCAGCTGACCGGCTGTAAAGTGACGCCAGCTATCTTCTGCAAATGCTGGGGCACCACTTACCACAATGTTTGGTCTGAAACGATTCATGGCAACAGGGACTTCCAGTCTGCTATTCAAATCATCAAGCGATGCTTCGCTGATGATAAGGATGGGATACCCATCGCTCAAACTGGTGTGATTGTTGTCAACGGCATATGCAGGATCTACAGAGCGATCGTTGTCTTCCGGGAAATAAACGAGCCTGACTTTTTTGCATAGTATAGCACTCAATTGGGCACTCACATTGTCATCAACCTCCTGCACCACCACTTCGTCATCCCAAATGATTGCACTGAAATGATTGCCTGTACATGCAAAAGGAACCATTACAGTTTCTTGCTGGTAGCTGATTGTCAAATGCGCATTGAAAAGTGAAATTTGGCAGAGCGCTAATTGTGGTGTATTGCGCTGTGAGATAAATAAATTGTTTTCATCCACAAGCATCCATCTTCTGTCGTGGGCCAGGCCTTTGGGTAATACCCTTGCCTGCTGTACGGCAATGCCACCCATGCCTTTTACAGGATAAATAGTAATCCCGCTAATGGTTATTGGTGTTTGATTTTGCATCAGCGCTTTGCTTTAAAACTCCACTCAATGGTAAAGCGACTGATTAGTTCGCCCGACTCGTTTCTACCTTCACTTACAATACTGCAATTGGTGCCATGGCCATTAACTGCCGTTTCGTCAATGGCCTGCCGTATGTCATCGCCCTGCGTGCAGGTAAATGTTGTTACAGATGCAGCTTTTTTCAAAAATTCGGCTTGCATGCCGGTAACCAACATGCTTATGGGAGGATTGCGTTTATAGATATGCCCCATAGCCAACAGTCCCGTGCTCATTTCTGCTGCCATGGCCTGGCAGGCAAAGTAGGTGCTTCGAAAGGGATTTTGCGAAAGCCATTTGTAGGGTACGGATACCCTGCAGGTGTCTTCACTAATACTTTGAGGCCGCACACCACATAGCCATGCGCTTGGCAGTTTTTGCAATAAAAACATGCCAAACTTCCAACGATTTTCAACCAGCTTACTAAAAGCGATAAATGCCAAGGTGATTATTTTTATGGTTACAACGCACACAGCTGAGTGAGGTTGTTTTTAATGTTGCTTTTCCATTCCTCAGCCAATATGCTGAGTACTATGCTATCGCGACGGCCAGATGCTGTAGTACAATTACTTCTGAGAATTCCTTCGGGCACAGCACCTATTTTTTTCATGGCGGCGATACTTCTTGCATTGCGGGCGTCGGCTCTTAGTTCTACCCGCATGCAATGCATATGTTCAAACGCGTATTGCAGCAATAAAAACTTACAATGATTATTGAGGCCTGTAGCCCTGAATGCCTTGCCATACCAGGTGTAGCCTAATTGTGTTGTGAGGTGATGGTGCTGAATATCATAATACCGCGTAGAGCCGGCATATTGCTGTCGGATTTTATCGTACACAATAAATGGATAAGCTGTTCCGCTCTGTCTGCTTTGCCATGCTTCGTGTATATAGTCCTGCATGGCTTTTTCGCTGCCGGCGGAGGTTAGCGAGTATTGCCAGGTATCGGGCTCCTGTAACGCAAATGAGAGAAGGTGCTGCAAATCGTCCGGCGCAAGTGGCCGTAACATTACCCGCTCATCTTCCAGTATTATATGTTGTTTGGTATCGAGTAAAAGCACAACAAGAAATGAATGTCAAAAAAATTACTATTTCAAAATTTCCACCACTGCATAAGCCACGCCATTATCAGCTGCAGGTGCGGTAAACTTCAAATTGCCATTACCGGTATTAGTCACTCGTATGCTGTTGTTTGCCCCCATGGATAGCAACGCGCTGCTTACAGCTTGCTGATAGCTAGATTTATTCGAACTTATTTTTTGGTTTAGCTGATACCAGGGTAGTTCCTTTTTACTCACTACTACAGCTATATAATCTTTGTTGCCGGTATCGTCGGGTCCCATGCTTTTATTTTTCGGAAATAGTCGGGCACCTGTAATACCGCAATACGCTGTATACGCCGTTTTGGTAGGATCAGTGCTTGTAGGGTATGGAAAAAGCGTATAGCTGCTGCCATCTGTTTCCTGACCGAAAACATAAACATAACAAGGGGTATTGTTTTTTACTTCAACCTTAAACCTTGTTGTTTTTGGCAGGGTAGCGGTGGTGGTAAAAACCTGATTGGCGCCTGGCTTTAGCGGAATAAAGCCTTCCGGTTTTGCTTTATCATTTACCCTTACCAAACCAATTTCGCAATCGAATGACTGATTGAGTGCAGCACCTTCCTTTGGCAGAGCATCAATACCATACGCTTCACGGGTGAAATATTCAAAGTCTTTGTACCGAACCCAGCCGATGCCGTTTTCACCCCATTCCGGGCCCCAACTATTCATAATTTGAAAAGCGCCACCGGCTAATTTGTCATCATATCCAATTACGGCCATGGCATGTCCGCCAAAGCCCATTTGATTGTAGTCTCGATCGGTAGGTTGCCATAGTTTTTGCCCCATCATAGGTTCCATAAAAGTTCCGCCTACCATCATGCCGATAACAACTGGTGCATCTTTTGCCAGATGTTCTTTTATGGCGCGAATGTTTATGCCTTCCGGATCCTCGGTGGAGGTAAGCCTGTTGAAACCGTGAATGCGGTTTTGCTGCGCCTGCATATCGAGCGATGTGGGATTGCGGCTGCAATTGGTTTCGTCGTAGGGAAATTGATTGTAGAGTACGCCACCTTTTTGTTTCATCAATTCTAAAGCCCTGATAAGGTAACTGCCCTGGCAGCCGCTAAGTCCAATTTGGTTGTACATATAGGCGGGACTCATAGCCTGCTGCGATGGATTTGTTCCATGGCTCACACTTTCCAGAATGGTATGTGCGGCATAGGCGCTGCTCCAGGCTACACAACTGCCCTGCTTGCCCTGGTTTTGGCGGGGCGGTGCAAATTTTGCCAGCGAGATGTAGTCGGGAAGTGGGTTGCGAATATCATCGTCGGTAAGCCCCTGATACACTGGTGCTTTAGCAAACTCCTGCGGACTTAACATGCCACCCATGGAAAAAACGCTGTTGCCATTTTCGGAAAACATGCTACCACAGCCCTGCTGCCCTAATAAAAAATAGGCTCCTATGGCGAGTATAATCAACAGCCAACCTCCGGGCTTTCGAAAAAGCATGAAGAGCAGGGGAAGCAGATTTAGCCCACCTCCACCGCCTCCGCGGCCGGGTCCGGAAGGCCTGCGGCCACCACGGTCGTCATAAGCATTGGGATCTTGCGGGTCGTCGTACATTCTAATTGGCATATCGAAAATTCTTTGATGATGAATGGAAAAGTAAGGAGAAAAGCTACGCTTCGAAGTAAATAAAAAAAGGCATTGTAGCGAATACAATGCCTTTTTAGGAAATAACAGTTGAGCTTATTGCAACAGCAATTTGTCAGTTACAGATCTTCCCTTGAAATTATACTCTACAATATAGATGCCACGGGCCCATGCCGATGTGGAAAGGTAAACCGAAGTGCCAGAGGGACGCTGACGGTTCATGAGTTTCCCGGCAGCATTGAGCACACGCAAATCGCCACCACCTTCCGGCAAAATAATTTGTACGCTGCTAGTAGCCGGGTTGGGTATCAATTGCAAATTATTATTAGCTACGGCGCGTTTCAGAGAGACTGTTTTTGAATAACTGAATCTACCATCATTATCCACCTGCTTAATTTTGTAGAATACAAAATCGGGTGCAAGAACATGCCTGAAGGTATACGCTGCCGTAGCGGCCTGCTGTGGGTTTACATTGCCTATAGGATTAAAACGCAGGCCATCTGTGCTTGCCTGTACTTCATAAGTGCTAAGTTTTTCTTCGTTGGCTACCTGCCAGTTAATTACAGCATCTTTATTGTCGTATGCAGCATTTACATCAACCCATGTTACCGGAAGAGCGCAGCCCTGCGGCACGGTATATTGAAATGTAACGGCCTGGCAGTCGGGGTTGGTTATGGTTAAGGTTTGCTGCGTGCCGGGTGTGGCGGCTGCATAATTAAGTGTAAAGGTTATTTGGGTAGGCGTTATAAATTGAACGTTGGTGATAGTTGCATTGCCGGTAGAACTTACGGTGAGTCGCTTACTGTATCCCGCACCCGGATCGAACCAACCTGAATTATTAGAAGACGTACCATTGAGGGTCACATTGCTGGCACCATTTGGTGCGCAACCCAGTCCGGATAGTTGTAAAGGGCTGGCGGGTGGTGGTGCTTTGAGTTGTACTGCTCTAACACCCCATCGGTTAAGGCCGGTGGTATATTGTTGAAATGTCCACATCGTCATATCATCTGCCGGGTCTGTAACGCTTTGCGAATAATCGCCCCATCGTTGGTTGTCGCCATCGGCTTGTTGATTATATGCTTGGCTGTAAGTTGTATAGTTTACGGGACTGAAAAGAGATCCACTGGCGGTATTATTGTATCTGCCTGCTACTGCAACATTAATTGCATTGTTAGTGCTTGCTGTTGAAGAACCCAGGATTGCATGCCCTTGTCCGCTTGATGCTATACTACCCATCCAATACCCGATAGGATTGGTGGTGGCATTGTCAAATAATGTACCTGATTGCAAAAGGGAGAAAATAGAACCGTTTACCCCAATCTGATACCATCTTACCCCATTTCGGTTGCCGCTGTTAGCTACACCACTATTGGTGACAGCCATGTTGTGGGCGGTCCAGATGCTGAGGGTGTTGTTGACTTTATTTCGTACCAGTAAGGCGTTTACCAATCGGTCATCTATCGCATCCAGAGGTTTGGTGCTGCCGGATGCTACCTGGTCAATTGGGAAATCGGTTGCAGGAACATTAATCGTAGATTGGGAGATGGATACTGTTCCACCGGGGTTATTAACCACAACCATATCCAGTCTGGAAAACACGCCTGCGTCCACGCCAGCATAGTAGCCCTGAGTAGCAGATGCTTCACTATTTGATACCGGTTGGGCACAAAAAATGCCTGTGTTGCTCGTTCCTACCTGCCGGAAGGGTGTCCAAATTATCGGGCCGCCGCTCAAAACGGATGTTTTCCGTATCACATATAAACTGGAACCAAAATAGGTTGTTCCATCAAATATCAGCCCCGACATGTACACGGCGTTATTGTCAACACCTAAGGTTGGAAAGTCCAAAAACATACCATTGTCCGGTTGGCCGGAACTGGTTCCTTGATCATGCTGAAACTGGTAAAAAGTAAATGATGCTTTGTTGTTGATTACGCCTGAACTGCTTACGGCTAGTAGGAGTCTGTTTACGGGTTCAGTAGTATTCATCGCAACAATGAACCACCTTCCGCTAATTCTGTCGTACTGCATATGCGGGTCAGTAGTAGTGCTGCTGCCGCGTACATCTGCAAAAAACTCATCAAGGTCCATAGAGAAAACCGGATTGCTCAGGGATGTGCTGCCGGTAAGGGTTGATGTGGTTAACGAGCCTCCGCAAGTTGTTGGCTTTTGGTAAAATTTTATTCTGCCGTTGGTTACAATACCTATTTGTGTTTCACCAACATCGCCCATTGGATCGGGTGGCAGGCTGCCCGATTCAAAAAGTTCTATGGCCAAAAAATTGCTTTGTGCCTGCTGGGTATTTAGTTGGTCGATGGTTACAGCAGGCGATGCATCGGCCGGAAATGTAGCAGACTTTAATGCGCCGGGTTGCTGCACCGGGCGTCGGCCAATTTTTCGTTCTTCCACCAACCGCAAATCAAGGTTTTGTCTTTCGGGACCTACGCGCTTCAGTAGGTCTTCTACGGTTACTGTAATGCCCTGTTCACCTGTTATCGCTTTTCCCTCTATTTGTGCTATTGCATAATAATTAGAAACTATCAGCAAGGCCATCAACACAGTTTTCTTTACTAATCGCATGTGCTTATAACTTAATAAAATATATGAAGGGGGAAAGATAGGATTTAGTCGTTTGCTCTGAATATCAGGCAACAAATTGTCCATTATGAATGATGCGTGCAGGCAAAAAAATACCCGGGCAGAACATTTGCCGGGGTATCTGAATAGCTTTTATCGTTGTGAAGTTAGAGGTAACAACATCTACTTTTCCATTTGCTCTATCACCTCTGCTGTTACACCGGTAAAGCTAAACCCACCGTCGTGAAATAAGTTTTGCATAGTAACCATTCGCGTCAAATCGCTAAACATAGTAACACAATAATTAGCGCAGTCTTCTGCGGAAGCGTTTCCCAAAGGGCTCATTTTTTCTGCAAAGCTCATAAAGCCATCAAACCCTTTTACTCCGCTTCCTGCAGTTGTTCTTGTGGGACTTTGGCTAATGGAGTTTATGCGCACTTTATTCTTCTTACCAAAATGGTAGCCAAAGCTGCGTGTAATGCTTTCCAGCAGTGCTTTCGCATCGGCCATTTCGTTGTAGTCAGGAAAAACCCGTTGTGCAGCAATATAGGTAAGCGCCACAATGCTGCCCCAGTCGTTCATAGCATCCATATTGTAGGCCGTTTGGCATAGCCTGTGCAGGCTTAGCGCCGATATGTCGAGGGTTTTATGCTGAAACTCATGGTTGAGGCCGGTGTAGTGATTGCCTTTGCGAATATTTACACTCATGCCTACCGAGTGCAGGATAAAGTCGATTTTACCGCCGAAATGCTCCATCGACTTTTGCAGCAGGTTTTGCAGATCCTCATTGTTGGTTACATCGGCGGCTATTACAGGTGCGTTTCCGCATTGTTCTGCCAGTCCGTTTATTTCGCCCATGCGCAAGGCTATGGGTGCGTTGGTAAGCACAATTTGTGCGCCGTTGGCATAACAGGCTTCTGCTGTTTTCCAGGCAATTGACTGGTTGTTTAGGGCACCGAATATTATTCCTTTTTTACCTGCTAATAAGTTATTGGCCATAGCATCATTAATTTATAGCGGTAAAAATAGGGGATTGGCCGACTGCTAAAAGACTGGATTGGTAATGGAAGGATTCGGTGGTCATGCTTTAAAATACATCGGGATAGCCTTGTTGCTTAACAATATTTTTCGGAAGGGGGCTTTGCTGGCATAGGCGATACCCCTACTTTTGCACTCCGCTTTTGAAAAAAGTATGATTTGTTCCGGTCAAAAGCATCAGTTCTCTCACATTTTTTTTCTTCAAATCTTGTTTTTTCCAATGATCATAGCTAAGAAAAAGTTAGGGTTACAAAAAAGATTTGGTGGGTAATTAAAGGCATCTACATTTGCACTCCCAAACGCGGAATTGGTGTTCTTGAGAAGAGGTTTAAGTGATTGGGG
>JAHEMO010000233.1 GCA_024643625.1 Chitinophagaceae bacterium | reverse complement strand
TGCTGAACCATGCACCCGGGCATACCGGCAGATTCAGGGCAAGATCCGAATACCTCAATACCACCGACGCCATTAGTGGCGACAGGTTATACCGCCGCGATGGCAATAGCTATACCGATGTAACCCGGCAAAGCGGCATCCATAGCAGCGCCATTGGCTATGGCCTTGGTGTGAGCATTGCCGATATCAACATGGACGGTTGGCCCGACATATATGTAGGTAATGATTTTCAGGAAAATGACTACCTCTATATTAATACCGGCGAAGGAAGATTTGTAGATGAGATTGAGATACGTACCATGCACACCAGTCAGTTTACCATGGGTGTAGATATTGGTGATGCTACCAACGACGGTTTTCCCGAAATAATAACGATGGATATGCTGCCGGCTGACAACTACATGCTGAAGCGAAGCCTGAGTGACGACTTGTATGATATATATCAAATGAAATTGGGTTATGGCTACCATCCTTATGCCTCACGCAACAACCTGCAGCTAAACCGGCGCAATAATATGTTTAGCGAGGCAGGCCTGTATGCTGGTGTAGCCGCCACGGATTGGAGTTGGAGTTGCCTGTGGATGGACTTTGATAATGATGGTTGGAAAGACCTGTTTGTAAGCAACGGTATTCCAAAGCGCCTCAACGATATTGACTATGTTGCTTATGTAACTGAAACCAGCATGCAGCAAAAAATAAATGCGCATCAGGTTTCGGCAGAAGATTTTAAAAGGGTGGAACAATTTCCTGAAATACGACTGCCCAACTATTTCTTCAAAAACAAACGCGATAGCAAATTTGAAAACCTCGCATCTTCTTTGCCCGCAAATCCTGCTACTTTCAGCAACGGTGCTGTTTATGCCGATTTTGATAATGATGGCGACCTTGATATTGCTGTAAATAATATTGGCGATGCAGCGCTTGTATATGAGAACCTGCAACCCGATTCCATTCGGCAGGCCTCTGTGCAAATAACACTACAAGGACCACCTGCCAACAAACAAGCCATTGGCGCAAGACTGATTCAATTTGCCGGAACAGAAATTCGCAGCTACGATATGCAACCGGTGCACGGCTATATGAGCAGCATGCATGTACCCATGCAAATAGGTATCGCCCATACCAAAACTGATTCGGCCTATCTGATTTGGCCCGACAGAACCTGTCAGCGCATTGATTTACAAACCGCTGGCAAACAACAATTGCAATGGCAAGCAGGATTACAACGATTTAATTTCAACAGCATCAGCAATTTTTACCCGGCGCAGGCCAAACCCATATTTGATATAGCTGCGCAGATAGGCATCAACTACGATCATTACGAAAACAGCTACCCGGAGTTCAGCCGCGAACAGCTTATACCACAAATGACCAGCACTGACGGCCCCGCCTTGACGGTAGGCGATATGAATGGCGACGGACTTGATGATATTTTTTTTGGGAGCAGCAAAGGTTTCCGCAATGCGGTTTATGTACAGCTGCCATCGGGTCGATTTACACCAACAACGCAACCATCACTAGCCAATGATAGTTTGTTTGAAGATGTGGATGCTGTGCTTGCCGATGTAAATGGCGACAAAGCGCCCGACCTGATTGTAGCTAGCGGTGGCAACGAATACAATGGTAGTTCGCCCTATACCCAACCCCGATTATACATCAACAATGGCAAGGGAATTTTTGCCCGCAAGCAGGATGCTTTTGCAAACATTCACCTTGTAGCCTCATGCATAGCTGTTGCTGATATAAACGGCGATGGCTATACTGATCTTTTTGTAGGTGCACGGTGCATGCCTTTGGCTTACGGCATTAACCCCAACAGCTATCTGTTGCAAAATGATGGCAAGGGCAACTTTACCGATATTACGCAAAGCAATGCGCCCACGCTATCAGAAGCCGGCATGGTGAAACAGGCCACATGCTACGATGCCGATAAGGATGGCGATGCTGATTTATTGGTAGCGGCTCATTGGCAACCACTGCAACTGTATAGAAATAACAATGGCCTGTTGACCCGTGAAACCTTGCACGCAACTAAAGGATTATGGAATTTTATACTACCGTTTGATGCCAATGGCGATGGTACTACTGATTATATGGCAGGAAACATGGGTTTGAATAATCGATTTAGTGCAGCGGGTGATAAACCTGTAAATATGTATGTGGCTGACTTTGATGGCAACGGTACATCGGAACAAATAATTACCTATCAACTGCAAAATGAAGAAGTGTTGTTTGCATCAAAAGATGAACTGCAAAAACAATTGCCTGTAATGCGCAAAAAATATTTGTATGCTGCTGATTTTGCCAAAGCAAAACTGCAGGATATATTCCCAGCGCCCGCATTACAAAAAAGCACACAGCTGCAGGCCGGTGAACTGGCAAACGGTGTATTGGTCAGCAATAAAAAAGGAGGGCATACCTGGATAAAATTACCATGGCTTGCGCAGCTGTCTACTTATGACGATGCAATAGTTGTAGATGCCAATGCCGATGCGTTGCCCGATGTATTGCTTGTTGGCAATTTTTTCGACAATGCCATTAGCCTTGGACGGCAAGATGCTGATTATGGCCTGCTGCTGATAAACAAAGGCGATGGACAATTTGCTCCGCAAAACTTAAGCGATGTGATACTGGCAGGTGAAAGCCGCAAAGTAAGACCCATCAGTATCGACGGAAGGCGAGCCATGGTGGTAGCTCGCAACAATGCTCCGGCGGCTATACTCATGTTCGCAGAATAATAGTTAATTCAGTTGCACATCGCCACCACCACCTTGTATTAATTTGGATAGCCTCGCAAAAACGGCACTGTCGGAAACATCAAGCAAATGGTCAGCTTCAAATAAACGGGTATCAAATTTTTCCTGCTCGGGCACGTCATCATTCATCTCTAAAGTATAACGGTGCGAGCAGCGCCACAACGCCCAGGTTGATAAAGCAATATCAAAAGTGATGGCTATAAAACTATCATCTGTATCGGGGTTGCCTACACATAGGTACACCGGGTACTGCAACAGCGATTCCTTAAAATGAAACCATATACCTGCGTCAAACAACGGATAATGACGAATGGTGGTATGCATACCATGCCCAACCATTAGCTTTTGCACGGTATGTAGTTGGTGCTGCATTTCTGCAAGCGGGCCGCTACGTTCGTCAAAAGCATGATACGGCAGCCAGTTGCGTTTGAGTATATCATAATAGTAAGTAGCAGGCGGGCATATATCGAGCTTATACCTAAAGCGTGGATGCCCCAGCACATTGTAACCGGGATAAAAATATTGGAGCCCTTTGCGCCGGCAATAATTCATCTTGTACAATACCAGCGCTTTACCGAGGCTATATTTTTTATAGTCAGGATGATATATGGAACCAATACCTGCAGCAGCATGTAAACCAATATCGAAAAGCCCTGCGGCTACCAGCTTTTCGCCATCATACATTTTTACAATATGCGTATCAAATATTTGGTAGTGCATAGGGCCTAGCAAAGCTTCAATACTATCGGCCCTCAGAAAAGGCATGGCTTCGCAATAGCGTAAATACAAATCTTCCACAGCGGGTTCGTGCACAAAAGGTTCAATTACTACCCTGAACCGGCTATCAATTTTCCGCAGCAATTTCTGTTGTGCAGGCACAGGTGCATAATGCTGCAACTCTATACGCAGCCAAATGGTATTATAAAAATTAGCATGCTGATGCAGAAAATGCGTGGTGTACAAAAAATTGCGCATCCTGAACCATCCCCTTGCGAGGTAATGGTCTAAATCGTGTGGCGTTAATTGCTCGGGAAAAAACTTCTGCGGTTGAATACTCATGCTGCACAGTGCCTGTTCTATAAAATTACATAAGCCATTGCGTCTTTGCAATGCTGCCGCAAATAAATTAATGCCGCAAAGGTTTGTGTTTGAAATATACCCACAGGGCATACCATTGTGGTGGATAGAAAATTTATTTTCGAAGCCTATCACAAATAAATCGCCATGATTGCACGCCTCACCTGCTTTGTCCTCGCCGCAGTATCGCTTACTGCTTTTGGTCAGGATCCCTGGAAAATATCGGCCACCAACATTAATGCCGCTAATTACTATGGCATCACGGTGGCCAATGGCATGTTAGGCATTGTAAGTGCACCGGAGCCTTTTAAAGTAAAAGACGTGGTGCTTGCCGGTGCCTACGACCAATATGGCCGCGGCAGGGTTAGCAATTTCATCCCAAGCTTCAACCTGCTGAATATGCGGATGGAAATAGATGGCCGGGGTATTGATGCGGGTAACGCTTCGGGCCTTACGCAGGAACTTGATATGCGGCATGGCGGCTTTACCACCCGGTTTGCGCATGCCGATAAAGCCACGGTGCAATACACCTACTATTCGCTGCGCCACCTGCCTTTTACCGTGCTGATGGATGTAACCATTACTGCAAAAAAAGACCTGAACCTCAGCGCTGCAAGCCTTATGGCAGCACCCGACCTGCTGCGCGATGTAGAAAATTACTATAACGAAATTGACCGGCCGCATGTGGTTATGAGTCTGCTTACCTCATCGGCCAAAAGCCCTACGGGCAAAATGCTGATGTGTGCCAGCAACAGCTTCATGTTTGCCGAAGAACATGGCCACGAACCAAGGGTGATACACGAAATGTGGGACAACAATATGCACCTCATGAAATTTAGCCGCAAGCTTAAGGCCGGCGAAAGCTATACGTTCAGCATCACCGGCTCCTCCATCACATCGGCACACCACGACGATCCGCTGAATGAAGCGGAACGCCTTACCATTTTTGCCCGGCTTGAAGGGCACGACCGCCTGCTGATGCGCCACCAACAGGCCTGGGATGCGCTTTGGAAAAGTGATATCATTATTGAAGGTGATGCACAGGCGCAGCAGGATGTGCATAGTATGATGTATCACCTGTATTCCTTTACCCGCGAGGGGGCAGCCGTTTCGCCATCCCCCATGGGGCTTAGCGGATTGGGTTACAACGGCCACGTGTTTTGGGATACCGAACTATGGATGTTTCCGGCATTACTTGTGCTGCACCCCACCCTGGCAAAGGGAATGATGGAATATCGCTTCCAAAGGCTGGAAGCTGCCAGGCGCAACGCGTTTAGCAAGGGATACAGCGGGGCTATGTACCCCTGGGAGAGTGCGGAAACCGGCGTGGAAGAAACCCCTGTTTGGGCACTAAGCGGCCCCTTCGAGCACCATATAACTGCTGATGTGGCTATTGCCGCCTGGAATTATTACCGCGTAACGCAGGACAAGCA
>JAHEMO010000232.1 GCA_024643625.1 Chitinophagaceae bacterium | reverse complement strand
CACCAAGGCCTGCACCGTTGTAGAAATACATGTATTCAAACATGTTGAATGTAGCAGAAGCTTGTAGCCGGTTAGCAAACATGATGCCGGTATGGCTGCTGTCTAATGCGCGGAACATGGGAGATGTATCGTCTGAAGGTGTTGAATGTTGCCGGCACCCTTGCAATCCGCACAATGCGGGTATCCATAAAAAAATGGAAAGAAAGGACCGTATGGGCTTCAATATTTGCTGCAGGCGTTGTGTCATTAAAAGTTGCCAATCATCCATTTGCAATTAACCCAATTTTGGGCAATGCCGGGCAAATTGTTGTAGGTATAAGCCTTATCGCTTTTGTTCTGCCGTTTCCCGATTAACTATATTGCGCAGCGGCTAAAAAGCTGTCAACCATAGCCGGAATACTCAACCAAACGGTGCCGCAATTTGCTTGATGATTACTGAAGGATCCCGTTGATACTTTCAGCTTTTGTACCCCTTAATGAAGGAAGAATAATATGAAGAGAGTATGGATTGCTGTGGTGATGGTGGCGCTTATTGGTGTAGTGCTTTGGTTTTTATGGGGAGCCGATAAAACCAGCAGTTTGGTGGTGAACCGGCCTTACTTTCCGCTGGAACGGGAAACGGTGCGTCAGTCTAATTGGCGGCATTGGTGGCCGGAACCGGTGAAAGACAGTGTTTTCACTATTGGTGGCAAGCCTATTGCGGTAGTCCAGATTCTGCAGAATGGCTTTGATGCGCACCTACAGGATGACAGCACCGTATTACTTTCTTATCGCTTTGTATCTGAATCCGGAGGCAAAACCACTATTGGACTGACCTCGCAGTACCGGGGAAGCCTTTGGACCCGCCTGAGCACAGCTCCGGTGCTGCGGCGGGGCATTGCCGACTGGTTGGCTGGTGTGCAGCAGCATTTTGAAAATGATGAAGCAGTATACGGCGCACCCATTACCCGTGCAATGGTAAAGGACTCGGTACTTATTTCTATGCGCCGGGTATTTGACTCTATACCTGCTACCGCTGATGTATACGCCATGATTGGTGAGTTACGAGCCTATACAAGCGAGCAGGGAGCGGAAAATACTAATCACCCCATGGTGACCATGTACAAGGAAGACGGCAAAACCATAGTAATGACAGCGTTGGGTACCAGCAAACGGTTGCCCGCCACGGATAGCTTTTTTCCCAAACGTATGGAACTTGGGTATATTCTTGAGGCCATGACCACCGGAGGATCTGCCCAAGTATCTGAAATTCAGCAAAATCTGGCTTTGTATGCCAGAGATTATGACAAAACTTCTCCTGCCATACCTTATCAGCTTTGGATTACCAACCGCATGGAGCAGCCGGATAGCAGTAAATGGATGACAGGTGTTTACTTTCCCATTATGTACTAATTCCCCAGGGTGATCATTTGAACGGGGGCATTATTCTTTGCCAGTACCCATGCCTGCTTTCCGCCGATGGTTATAGGCAGGGCATTCCGCACTTCACCGTCAATAACATCTCCGGTAAGTGGCATAGCTTTCAAGCCTGCCTGTCCATCGTTTTGCAACCACACGCCGTAACTGGCATCTTGCCGTCCTAATTCTACGTGGTAGCCCGAAAAATTTCCCAGCAACAAAAAATCCGTCAATCCATTGGCTTGCCTGACGGGTACAAAAGCCCTGATGCCGGATAGCTGCGCAAGCGCCGGTAAAGCTGCTGTTTCAAACTTGCCGGCACCCTTGTTATACACCACCGTATGACTGAAATCTTTAACCTGCCATTGCTTACCCGATTGTAATTTTTTCTCTCCCAAAATGTCTTGCAATGAAGCTTTGGCAAAATCCTCTGCATACAGATATTTCTTTTTAAGGCCAGGGAGCTGTTTTTCCAGTTGCAGCTTTCCGGCGAGTGGAATTTCTGTATTGCCAGGATAGTAGGTTACAACCTGTTCGGTCCGGCCATTGTCGTCAAAGTCGTTGACGTACATGCTAACCGGGTGCTTCTCCGATGCCCGAAGCCGATTGTTCAAGCCGAAGTTTCCTGCGAGCAGATCGGTTTTGCCATCGCCATTTAGATCGGCCGCTTGCAGGCTTTGCCACCATCCGGTGGCGGCAATCAGGGTTTGTGGTTTTTCCAATCCGCTTTTGCCTGAATAGCACACGTCAATGGTGCCCCAATCGTAGCACATCACCAAATCGCTTTTGCCATCACCATTCATGTCTGCCAGCAAGGCATCGGTTACCATGCCCGGTGCTTTTAGCCATTCAGGAGTTATGTCTTCAAACTTGCCCTTGCCATTGTTTTTCAGCAAAAAAGAGGGGGGTACCAAGCCGTATTGCCATGGAATGGCGCGGCCGGCAATAAACAAATCAACGATGCCATCACCGGTAAAATCGTGCACCAATACTTTGCTTTGCGTGGTATACACTGCAGGAAATGCATCAGCTTTTTTACTGAGGTTTCCACGGCCATCATTCAGGTACAGCAGGGGTTGCAGGTGGTCATCTTTGCCGTAATACTCATTTCCTCCGGTGGCAATTACCAAATCGGGGTGGCCATCGCTATTTAAATCGACCCAATGCGCATCCACATGCTCCCACATGCTATCGGTCTGCAGGGCGGGCTGTGGCAGGCGACGAAAAGTGCCACCGGGTTGCTGCAGCCAGGTGCTTGCCGCAAAGGTCTTGCTACCACCTATAAAAATATCCTCCAGTCCGTCTGCATTAATATCGGCTACAGCCAGCGCAGGCCCCTCGGTGCTGACCATATAGGGCATCAGTGCTTCGCGGGTAAATTCATTGAAAGGGTTTTCACGATGGCTGAACGCCAAACCCGTAGCTGCAGTAAGATCTGTTACTGCGGGTCCGGTGGGGCGCTGCAAAAGTTGGCGCAGTTGCTGGTAGTCAACTTTGGCTCTCTCGGGTGCATAGGTTATGACACGCATTTGCCCGGGCTCTAACTGAACAGGTTGTGCGGTATTATCGGGCCATATCAGCAGGCAGGAGTCGGGCATGCCGCTGCGCAAACCAACCTGTAGTGGCGCCTGCATGCTTCCCATAAACCCACGTACGGGAAAAGCTTCGTGAATTTGAATATCCTGCTCAAACCAGCATAGCAATTTTGCACCCACAGCGTTGGGGTTGCTTTTGGAACCTTGTAAGCGAATGGCGGCAAACCCTGAATCAGTAGCGTTTGCAATGTGGTTGCGATAGATCAGCGGAACATCATTGATATTGTTTACCACAATATCGAGGTCGCCATCATTGTCCAGATCGGCATAGGCAGCGCCATTGGAAAATGTAGGGGCATTATTGGCAATTTCATTGCCGAGCCTGGCAAATTGCCAATGACCATTGTTGGTGAAAAACTGGTTGGGAATCTTTATTTCCGGAAACTTACTTATGAGTGCCAGGTCCTTGCTTTCCAAACTATTGGAACGCAGTTTTTGCTGTAGTTCCCCGCCGGCTACAAAATTAATGTAGTCAATATCGTTCATCCGCTTGGGTATACCATTACTCACAAATAAGTCGCGAAAGCCATCGTTATCAAAATCCAATAGAAGGGCCGACCAACTCCAGTCGGTTGCTTCTATGCCGGCATACTGACCTATTTCCGCATAGCGGCCATTACCCATATTGAGCTGCAGGTTATTGCGGGCATACTGATAGCTATAGCCAAATGCCAGTTTCTGCCGGAATATATCATAACCATCTTCGGCCACAGAACGCCGCAGCATATGATCGTCGTAGGGCAGCATGTCCATCGAAACGATGTCGGTAAGGCCATCGTTATTGATATCCGCGGCATCTACCCCCATACTAAACTGGCTGCTGTGTTTAAGCTTTTCAGTGCTTTGGTCGGTAAAGCTGCCGTTTTGGTTGTTGATATACAGGTAGTCATTTTCATGAAAATCGTTGCCTACATACAGGTCGGGCCAGCCATCGAGATTTAGATCGGACACTACAACACCAAGACCATAACCAATGCGACTGCTGTTGATACCCGCATTTCGGGTTACATCGGTAAAGTGTGGACTAAAATGGCCATCAGCTGACAGGTGGCTATCGTTTCGATACATGCGTTGGCCGGCAAGGCTATCGTAGGTACCCAAAAAGTCTTCGCGGGGAGCGTAATTACCGTCGTGGTTCACCGAATGATTAAGCAAAAACATATCCAGATCGCCATCCAGATCGAAGTCAAGAAACGCGGCCTGCGTGCTAAAGCCTGCAAAATTTAGCCCATAGGCTGCTGCCTGTTCAGAATAGTGCGGAACGCCATTGACGATACCCGTGCACACCCATAGCTGGTTAAGGCCCTGCAATCCTTTATAGCCGCTAACGCGACAGAGATAAATATCCAACAGCCCGTCAGCATTGATATCTACTACGCTTACCCCTGTACTCCATGCACTGTCTGATGCAACGCCGGCAGCTTTGCTTTGGTCTTCAAATTTCAGGTTGCCTTTGTTGAGGTATAGTGCTGAAGGTTTTTGGTTGGCGGCAAAAAACAAATCAATGAGGCCGTCATTATTAAAGTCGCCTGCACCCACCCCCGCACCATTGTAATAGTACATGTAGCTAAACAGGTTGAAATCGGCCGTGGGCGTCAGTGTGTTGCTGAAACCTATGCCGGTGCTATCAGTACCCAGCGCTGCAAAAAGTGTAGGGGCCTCAGGTTTGCGGCTACAGCCATACCATGTTGCGGTATGCAGCAACAATATCATCCCCCAAAAAACAATGTGTTTCCGCTTCATTATTGGTATTACAGCCGAACTTCTTTAATTAACCCCGGTTGATGGTTGTGGTTGGGTAGCATATAGTTTTGGCAATCCATTATTTTGGGTAAACAGCAATGCGGTTCGTCCTTTGTATTGCATGCTGCGAAGGCTGCGCACCATACCTTTCATGTACAAGCCCGAAGCGGCAGGCATCAGCGGCTGCCATTGATGGTTGCCGAGGTTAAGCAACACATGGCCGTAACTGGCATCGAGGCTGCAAAACTGCGGCAGCAAATCGGTTTTGTTGCCGGCAGCTATAATGTCGGGTTTGCCATCTGCATTCATATCCAGCACCAGCAAACTGTGTATGGAGGATAATTGCAACAGTGGTGGCAGGGCCTCTACTGAAAAACCTCCTTTGCCATCGTTCCAGGCTATGGCGCTGGAGCAATAACTCACCGACATGGGTTTTGTTTTACCCAGTTTTTCGCCAAGCAGTTCCTGTATGGTTTTGCCCGCAAAATCGTGATGACGCAAATTATTGGCCTTGAGCGAGGGCATTTGGTCGGT
>JAHEMO010000231.1 GCA_024643625.1 Chitinophagaceae bacterium | reverse complement strand
TTTTAGCGTATTTACTATACAGGAGCCGCGAATTTAGCCATTCAGCGTTTTAAGCGCATAAGAGATATTGCGGCTGCTATCTTAAAATAAGGTGATAACTTTATCTGGCCGATTTAAACCTTGATTCTTTTATTTTGTATAACAAATTCCCTGCTATGCATCAGCGCTTACGTGACATAATAGAAATGAATGCCTTTGGCGTTTGCACCTACATCGGGGAGAAGTTCAATATTGCCAGCTCCAAAATCAGGATGTACTTTATTTACTTGTCCTTTCTCACCTTTGGCAGCCCCGTAATCATCTACTTTTTTATTGCCTTTTGGATGAATGTGAAAGAGTACATTTTCATCGGTCGCAGAAATCCGCTTTGGCACAAGTAAATGGATTGGCTTTCCAATCCAGAGGCAGGCAGCGCTTTGGTTATGTGGAATCCAACGGCCAATTGGCAGTTTACCATTAACACGGAAAAAGCAGACACCTGCCATTTTCCCCTGATTAGGCATTTCGCCCGGGATATACTTGTAGTGCCGCTTCCAGACAATCCATAGCCTTATTGAGTGCTGCCAAATTCAGTACGTAGGCCAATCTTACCTCCTGTTTGCCAAGGCCGGCACTGGCATAAAACCCGGTGGCAGGTGCCATCATTACGGTTGCTCCTTCATGCTCAAATGATTCCAGCAGCCATTGACAAAATCTATCGCTGTCATCAATGGGAAGGCTGGCCATAGCGTAAAAAGCACCACCGGGGTTGGGGCAAAAAACACCAGGCATAGCATTGAGCCTGCTAACGAGCAAATCGCGCCTGCGCTGATATTCTGCCTTGGTGGTAGCAAAATAATCAGCTGGCAAGTCCAGTGCAGCCTCGCCGGCTATTTGGGCAAATGTGGGCGGACTGAGGCGTGCCTGTGCAAATTTCATTACAGCATCCAGCACTGCTTTGTTTTTGGTAACCAGGGCGCCAAGCCTTGCGCCGCAGGCGCTGTAGCGTTTACTAATGGTATCCATTACCACAAGATTATCGTCGGCACCCTGCATTTGCATTACGCTCAGCAGCGGACCGGTATACGAAAACTCACGATAAGCCTCATCGCTGAACAAATAAAGATTATGCTTGACCACGATATCCTTTAAGCTTTCTAACTCCTCCATGCCATATAAATAGCCTGTAGGGTTATTGGGATTACAGATTACAATGGCCCGGGTAAGGGGTGTTATCTTTTCTTCAAAGGCACTGATGGGAGGTAGGGCAAAGCCATCTGCAATACCCGAGGTTACCGGTACTACCTTAACGCCCGCAGCAATGGCAAAACCATTGTAATTGGCGTAAAAGGGTTCCGGTATAATTACTTCATCGCCGGGGTTCAAACAAGCCAAAAAGCCAAACAATATGGCTTCGCTGCCACCGGTAGTTATGATGATTTCGTTTGCCGACACGTTTACCCCAAAAGCGCCATAATATTTGGTAAGCTTCTGCCGGTAGCTTTCGTTGCCGGCACTGTGGCTGTATTCAATCACTTCTATATCGGTATGCTTTATGGCATCCATAATTGCCGAAGGTGTCACAATGTCGGGTTGGCCAATATTGAGGTGGTACACTTTGGTGCCACGTTTTTTGGCCGCATCGGCATAGGGTACCAATTTTCTGATGGGACTTGCGGGCATCTCGTGGCCGCGCTGGCTGATAGCAGGCATAGATAAATTTTTTCTGCGATGAAAAGGCGGAGGCAAATGTAGCGCCCATTGATAAAGTGAAATATGATTTAGAATTTCAATAAATTTCAACGCGCAACCGGTATGCGGTTGCAACAGCTAAATGCAACAAAATTTTGCCATGGAGTTTAAGCCGGCAAGTGAAAATGCCAATACCATCAAGCCTTCGCGCAGAAAGCCCATATTTCCGGTTTCTGCGCCGCTGCGGGGTTATTTAAAGGAGCAGGGGAGAGAAGCTAAAATACCTGTGGCATATGCCGACCTTACGCGGTTTACCTATAGCATTCCACTGAAAGACAGGTTTGGCGATAGTACCCTTTGGGAAACGGTTAGCTACGATAAGCGCGATTGGGATTACCTGCGCGAAGCGCTCATTCATGCCTATGCTATCCTAAAAACCGAAGGCGATTTAAGTTTTGTAAATCAGCTTGACCTTGCCCGTATTGACTATTGTTCTTTTGCCAACAGCAAGCCGTTTCGCATTCGCATTGTAAATAAGTTCAACGATAATTACGACCACTACTACATTAAGCAGGCCGATACCAGCCGTATTTATGGCCTAGAATTAGAGCATTTGCTATCGCCTAACCGGATCACTTTTCTCACCCATCTTGATACGCTGGTAGAAGAGCATATTCCCGGCCTGCCCGGCGATATGTTTATTGATAAGTATCTGGATGATGTGGCCACCAACAAAATCAGACTGGCCAAGGAGTTTGTGAAGTTTAATGAACGATGTTATGTACGGTTATTGGGCGATATGCGGTCCTACAATTTTGTGGTGAATATTACACCCGATGTTGAAGACTATCAGTACCGCATCAGGGCTATTGACTTCGATCAGCAGTCTTATGAAGGGCGGCGTAATTTGTATCTCCCACAATTTTTTAAGGAGAATATTGCCATTGTTCAAATGGTATTGCAATGCCTTAATATGGAAAGCATAAGACAGTATCAGGCTGAGGAACGAACGGCCATGGCTTTTAGGGTGGTGGCAAGCCGCTATCGCATAAAACAATTGCTCGATATTATGGCGATAGATACCTTAAGTACACCTGAAAAGCTCGAACAACTCAAACTTGAACTTTTCGATGCACAACATCATCCTATGTATCTGAAAAGTAAAAACATGGGGCAACTGGTGAAGACACACCTTAAGAGTCTGCTGCTGAAAAATTTAAAACTCGTACCCCGTGTGGTGGGTAGGCACGAGTATTAATTAAACCCGCACTTGATTTTTATGGCCGGTGGATATAAGCATGAGACCAAGGAAGGTAATGATTCCGTTAATGAGCAAAAGTTCAATGCCTATTTGATAGCCTCCTGTCCAAACCGGTACATACTTGCTAAGCAAATAACTGATTACGGGTGCAGCAAGTGCTATGGCCAATACCTGCCAGCCATCTTTTACAATGCGTCGGGTAAGAATGCCAAATGAAAACAGCCCCAATAGCGGACCATAAGTATATCCTGCCAAATCTAATATTACGTCAATTACACTCTTGTTGTCTATCCACTTAAAAATAAGGATACACAGCAGGAACACAATGGTGAATGTCAGGTGAACCGTAAGGCGGGTGCGTTTCTTTTGTTTGTCCGTAAGATCGTCGCGACGCTTTAATCCCAACAGGTCTATACAAAAGCTTGAAGTGAGTGCGGTTAGGGCGCCATCAGCACTTGGGAAGAGTGCACTTATCAAACCAATAATAAAAATGATGGCTACTGCAGGATGTAAATGATTAAGCGCAATAGTGGGAAACAAATCGTCGCCTACAATATTATTGCCGTTTAGCGCAAATCCATTGCCCTCGGTGTACACAGCACCTTTATCCATAGCATACAAATACAACAGGCCGCCAAGAAGTAAAAACAAAAAGTTTACCACCATAATGATGGTGCTGAATGTGAGCATATTCTTCTGCGAGTCGCCCAGGTTTTTGACACTGATATTTTTTTGCATCATTTCCTGATCGAGACCCGTCATAGCTACCGTAATAAAGGCACCTCCAAGTATGCTTTTTATAAAATAGCCCTTACTGTTCAGGTCAAAATTGAAAATATTAGTGTAGCCTTTATCACCCAAAACACTCATGGCATTGCCAATAGAATAGTCGAAATGATTAAGGATGTATACCACACATACTATCAATCCCAACAGCATAAACAGGGTTTGCAGGGTATCCGTGTACACAATTGTTTTTACGCCACCTTCAAAAGTGTAAAGTAAAATCATGAGCAGAATAATCATGGTGGTAGCAATAAAAGGAACACCCAATGCATCCAGAATAAAAATCTGCAGTACGTTTATAACGAGGTACAATCTGGCAGTAGCGCCTACCGTCCGGCTGGTAATGAAAAACAAGGCACCGGTTTTATAGCTGAAGTTGCCAAAGCGCGTTTGTAAATAATTGTATATGGAGGTAAGATTGAGCCTGTAGTACAACGGTAGTAGTACAAATGCTATTAAAAAGTAGCCAATGAAATACCCTATAACCACCTGAAAATACGAGAAGCCGTTGAAGCTGCCATCGGCTAAAACCTTACCCACTGTACCGGGAACGCTTACAAAAGTTACGCCGCTTAGCGATGTACCAATCATGCCAAAAGCCACCAGCATCCAGTTGCTGCTTTTATTGCCTATGAAAAAAGTATCGTTGTTGGAACCACGGCTGGTGAACCAGGCAACGCCCAGCAGAATAAGAAAATAGGCAAAAACAAATACGAGCAATAAGGTTGAGTCCATACTTCAGAATTGAGATAACCGGCGAGCAAGAATATTTATGTTGTGGGTTGCAATTGCAATACTGCAGGCTTGTAAAGTAGGCAAATATTTATGGCAGTTGCCCAACCCTTACATTTAGCATTATCAAAAGCGCCTGCTAATGTGTGAAACCCAGGGTAGACGCAGGAATTATTGGGTAAAAAAATTTTCTGAATAATGGCAGGTAAAGTACAGCAGAAACTAATTGCCGTCTTTTGCGGGTCGCAGTTGGGCAACGACGGAATATATGCTACCCATGCGCGGCAAATAGGCGAATTGCTGGTACAGCAGGGTTATGGTTTGGTATACGGTGGCGGAAAGAGCGGATTGATGGGTGCCGTTGCCGATGCTGTAATGGATGCCGGAGGAAAGGTGGTGGGTATAATACCGCAACACCTTGAACTGCGGGAGCGACACCATACCGGTATTTCCGAATTACATGTGGTGCAAACCATGCACGAAAGAAAAGCCATGATGTATGAGCTTTGCGAAGCCGCCATTATTTTGGCCGGTGGCTATGGCACAATGGATGAGTTTTTTGAAATGATAACCTGGAATCAATTGGCGCTGCACAACAAGCCAATTTATGTACTTAATAGCGCCGGCTTTTATACCGACCTGTTGCAACTGTTGCAAACCATGCATTCGCGCGGCTTTTTATATCTCCCTTACCAGGAAGCCACGGTAATCAGTGATTTGCCGGACCGGCTTATGACCGCATTGCATGAACGCTTAAGTCGTGGATAGCAGTAAGGCGGGTTGGGAGGCTAAAACATGAATCCAAAGCCAAAAAATACATTACGGCC
>JAHEMO010000031.1 GCA_024643625.1 Chitinophagaceae bacterium | reverse complement strand
AACAAGCAATGAAAGCGGAGACTGCTTCTCCCGCTGAAGCTGCACCCTCCATGGATTTGGCTGCTATAGACGAAGTGGTGCTAATGCCACGGCTAAGTGATACCATGACAGAAGGCGTTATTGCCGGCTGGCTGAAAAACATTGGCGATAAGGTAAGCAAGGGCGATATACTGGCTGAGATAGAAACCGACAAAGCCACTATGGAACTGGAAAGCTACAAAAACGGCATTCTCTTGTACCAGGGCGCTTCAGCAGGCGAAAAAATTCAAGTGAATGATTTGCTGGCGATTATTGCCGCTGCTGATTTTGCCATTGCCGATATTGTAGCTGCTGCCAAAGCCGGTGGTGGTGCGGCACCCGCGGCAGAGAAGCCTACTGAAAAAACTGTGACTGCAGCTCCTGCATCCAGACCAGCTGCACCGGCTGCTGAAATTGTAAATGACGGCAGAATATTAGCCAGCCCGTTGGCCAAAAAACTGGCTCAGGAAAAAGGCATAGACCTGCGCTATGTAAAAGGGACTGCCGATAATGGCCGCATTGTAAAATCTGATGTAGAAGGATTTACCCCCGCTGCCGCTGCTCCCGCAGCCGCCAGGCCGGCTGACGCTCCTGCAGCTGTTAAGCCCGCAGATAAACCGTCGGCACCGGTAGCTCCTTTTAATCCCGGTGCGGGTGAAGGCTATACCGACCATACCAATAGCCAGATGCGAAATGTAATTGCCCGCCGCCTGAGCGAAAGCAAATTCACGTCGCCGCATTTTTACCTGAAAATGGATATTGCCATGGATAATGCTATGGCTGCCAGAGTACAGATGAATGAAGTGAGCCCGGTGAAAATTAGCTTTAATGATATGGTGATAAAAGCCAGCGCCATGGCGCTGCGCAAACATCCGGCTGTAAATAGTAGTTGGATGGGCGATTTTATTCGAACCTATGAGCATGTACATATTGGCATGGCAGTAGCCATACCCGATGGACTAATTGTGCCGGTAGTGCGTTTTGCCGACCAAAAAAGCCTGAGCCAGATAAGCGCTGAGGCCAAAGACCTGGGTGGTAAAGCCAAAAACAAGAAGTTGCAACCAAACGAGTTTACAGGCAACACCTTTACCATTAGCAATCTCGGCATGATGGATATTGAAGAGTTCACGGCCATCATTAACCCTCCCGATAGCTGCATTCTCGCTGTAGGTAAAATACGCGAAGAAGTATACCGCCGTCCCGATGGTGCTTTTGATGTGCGCAACATGATGAAGCTAACCCTGAGTTGTGATCACCGCAGCGTTGATGGTGCCGTAGGTGCCGCATTTATGCAAACGCTTAAAAGCTTTTTGGAAAACCCAGTGACTATGTTAGTGTAAAAGAAAATATATAAACGCAATAAGAGCTGCTCCATTTAGAGCGGCTCTTTATTTTTTATAGTGTTTATGATCGATCGGTTCCAATGTACATTAGCAGCAAATTATTTTTTATGCGTGCGCTGCTATTATGCCTTCTTCTTATTTCATTACAGCAATCAGCATTTGCTCAACAAACGCCTGAACAGAGATTAATAGCGCTAGGCTATGCATTGCCTGCACCCTCAAAACCCGTTGCTAATTATGTGAAATGGGTGCGCACAGGTAATTTAATTTATACCTCAGGGCATGGCTCCACGCAAAAGGGTAGGCTGGGTGCAGATATGGATGTGGCAGCAGGGTACGAGGCGTCAAAAGAGACCGGACTACAATTACTGGCCACGCTTAAAGATGCCGTTGGCGACTTGTCGCGAATAAAGCGTGTGGTAAAAGTGTTGGGCATGGTAAACAGCGCCGATACATTCACAGATCAGCCCAAAGTGATGAATGGCTTCAGCGATTTGATGGTGGCGGTATTTGGAGAAGCGGGCAAGCATGCGCGTAGCGCTGTAGGAATGAATAGTTTGCCCAATGGCATTGCTCTTGAAATTGAAATGATTGTGGAAGTAGAATAGCCATATGCGGCTGCATGATCATTGGGTTTGAAATTGCGTTTAAACACGCAGCCAGGGAACACAATGTTCGCTACTCCATTTTCTCTGCGTAAACTCATGAATTCAACCTTGTGAACCTCTGGGACGGAAAAAGACAAGGCATTGAATGTAAGACTACTTAAAGCTATGCAGCGTGATTTACGCCTTTACGATCGTGAGGATAGCTATAGTAACAACGCTAATAAACAGCGTTACAATATCGAGCCTTGTAATACTTCTTCTTTTCAAAAATGCCAGCGCAATAATTATGATGGGTATGCCAAATAATATCAGCAACATAGGAAGGCTCAACAACTCGAAAATGGCACCCGTAAAAGCATTCGCATAGGGGCTAACCCATTGGCTTAGCAGCCAGAATAAACTGCTGCCTGCTGCTGCTACCAAAAGCGTTTTCGAAGAAAGCATTGCGGCGTATTTATTAAATGATTTAGCATCAGCTACAGCAGAAAACTGTCTTCAATAAAGGCAGTAACTTTTTTTAGATCGCCACCGGTTTCCTCAAACACTTGCAGTTGTCTGTCAGCACCCGTACCCGCTTCCATCATATGCTTTACATAATCTATAGCCCAGCGGCTATCCAAATGATCAACAACATCGTCTACAAAATCGAGTAGCTCATTAATAAGCACGCGGGTATTTACTTCCTGCTCCTTGCCAAAGTCTATCATCATACCATCAATACCGTATCGGCTGGCTCTGAATTTATTTTCCATAACCAGTGCCCGTTGGTAAATAATAAAGTTCATATTACTCTGCCGCAGCTTGTACAGCTTGGCGCATATGGCCTGAAACAATGCAGCAATGGCTATAGTTTCATCAATGGTCATGGGTATATCGCAAATGCGAAATTCTACCGTATTGAAAAACGGATGTACCCGCAGGTCCCACCATATTTTTTTGGCGTTATCAATGCAGTTTGTTTTTACAAGCAGGTTTACATAACGGTCGTAGCTCTCAATATTTTCAAAATACTCCGGTAGTCCTGTTCGCGGAAACTTATCAAAGACTTTGGTGCGGAAAGATTTGTAACCTGTTTTTCTGCCTTCCCAAAAAGGCGAATTGGTACTGAGTGCATACACATGTGGTAAAAAGTAACGCGCACTATTGGCAATATGCATCGCCAGATCGCGGTTTTCCATACCCACATGCACATGCAGTCCAAAGATTAAATTGCTGCGTGCTGCTTCCTGCAATTCGTCAATCAACTGACTGTAACGTACATGTTCCGTTATCAGTTGGTTTTGCCAATGTGTAAAAGGATGCGTGCCACTGGCGGCTACGCTCAGCCCAATATTACCGGCAATGGTTTTAATGGTGTTGCGTAGGGTGGTGATGTCTTTGTGGGCTTCGGCCACATCGCGGCAAATGTCAGTACCTACCTCCACCACAGCCTGGTGCATTTCGGCTTTTACCTTATCTACTATTATTTTTTGCCCTTCAGTTACTATGCGCTGATCGTGACTGGTGAGGTCTTTCGTTTCCGGGTCTATCACCATATACTCTTCTTCCACACCAATGGTAAACTGCCTGTAGTTTGGTCCCATATGCCTTATAATGCTTTAATGCCGTAAAATAGCGAAAAACGCTATTGCAGGCAACGGCATGTCCCATTGGCTGGCGCCATTATTCAAATTATTTTGCTCTGTTGTTGCGTGGCGGGCATGTTGTTGGGATCTGGTATTTGGTCATAATTTCACTCCCTTTTCAATACATTTTCTTTTATCGCTTTAAATATTGCCAGCTCCGTTATAATGCCCCTATCGTGCCACAATGCTTAAAATGTTTATTTGCGGCATTGGAACCATAAAACTGATGGGGGATAAATAGCATAGCGCAAACAAGTATTATTCAAAAAAAAAGCAGCAATCGTTTTGATTGCTGCTTCGTTGTATAGTTCAGATATGATTACCCAAATAATTTGGTACCGTTTGCACTCCTTTTCAGGTATTCGCCCCAGGTAAGATTGTCTTTTCCCGGTTCTTGCGCCTGTGCTCTTTCAATAGCATAATTAGCAGCCGTTTCTATTACCCAATTGAAGTTTTCTTCGCCTACGCTTTTGCGGTCGGCATCGGGAGCGGGGTTGCAAAAATCAATAGCGTAAGGAACACCATCGCGAAGCGCAAGCTCAACGGTATTAAAATCGTAGCCGAGGTATTGGTTAATGCGCAACACTATATCTTCCATCAGTTTGTAGCGTTCGGCCGATGGCGAAAAATCGGCTACATATCGCAAATGGTGGGGATTGCGAGGCTCATAAGGCATGATGCGCACATGCTTGCCACCAATGCAATAGCAACGGTAATATTCATCAAACTGAATCTCCTCTTGCAGCAACATTACCAGCTGATCGGTTTCTGGATGCTTTTCGTAAAACTCATCAAGGTTCTCAAGTTTGTACACGTTTTTCCAGCCGCCACCAGCAAAAGGCTTCATATAGGCAGGCCAACCAATGTATTTAAATATACCCTCCCAATCCATTGGGAAAGCCAGGTTGCTGAACGATTCGCCGCTTGTATCCGTAGGATGCTCATAGGAAGGCAGCAATACCGTTTTAGGTACCGGAACGCCTATCTGTGTGGCCAGACAATTATTAAAAAACTTTTCATCGGCACTCCACCAAAACGGATTGTTGATTACAGCAGTGCCCATAATAGCAGCATTTTTAAGGTAGGCCCTGTAAAAAGGCACATCCTGACTAATGCGATCAATAATAACGGCATAGCCGGTTGCTTCGCCCTGTACCACGCTATTGATACTTACAGGCTCAGCCATTATACCGTCTATTTGCTTGCTGTTGATGCGTTCTATTACGCCTTCGGGAAATGTTCGTTCCTTACCAAAAAGAATACCAATTTTTTTCATACACTGATTTTTTGAAATAGATGTTTTGATTGGGAGGCAAAAGTAGTTGGCCTAAGATAGGGAGCTTGATAATACAAATACAAATAATGCCTTAATCGGGCTATTCGGGGGCTGAATTTGATGAAAACAATACCGCTTTCAATTTAATTTACCCTTTTACAAATTGGAGGTTGCGCTGTATTCCTGCCCATTTTGTTCGTTTCAGGGCAGTTTTTCCAAACAAATGTTTAAAGGAATCCTCGGTCAGCGCTTCCCAATCGCCGGTACGCATATTTAATAATTCGGGGATGGCCTGCAGCTGATGTTGCTGGTGGGGCTTGCTAAAGCGGTTCCATGGACATACGTCCTGACAAGTATCGCAGCCAAACATCCAGTTGTCAAACCTGCCTTTCATGTCATCGGGTAACAACATGTCTTTCAGCTCAATGGTGAAGTACGAAATACATTTACTGCCATCTACTACTTTGTTGGGTAAAATAGCTTCCGTAGGGCAAGCGTCAAGGCATCGCCGGCAAGTACCGCAGTAATCCAGTGCAAAGCCGGTATCGGGCTCCGTTACTACATCGGTTATAAGCGTGGCAATAAAAAAAAATGAACCCTGACCACGGTTTATCAGGTTTCCATTTTTGCCAATCCAACCCAGACCGCTTCGCTGCGCCCATGTCCGCTCCAGCACAGGCGCACTATCTACAAAGCCTCGTCCGTTAATTTCACCAATTTCGCTGCGCAAATCTTCCAGCATTCCATTAAGCATGTTACGAATCACTTCATGATAATCGTGGCCATAGGCATACTTACTTATCTGAGGAGCATCCTTGCATTGTCTTTGTTCGGGATAGTAGTTAACCATTAATGTAATAACTGATTGTGCACCCGGTACAAGTTTGGATGGGTCAATGCGTAATTCGAAATGATTTTCCATATACTGCATCTTGCCATGCATGCCGTTTGTCAGCCACTTTTCAAGCCTTCGGGCATCATCGTCAAGTCTTTCAGCTTTGGCTATACCACAATAGTCGAAGCCGCGGCGACCCGCGGCTGATTTGATGATACTACTGTACAGCCTTGGGTTAGATTTCTGTGTCAAATGGGACAAATTTTGTAATACCTGCCGGCAAATTTACATTTTAATCACGGGTGGATTTTTTTCTCGTCTTTTTTCGCATATTCGCAATAACAACCTTTATTTTTTCAACCTTATGCGTATTCTCACTGCGGTGATCTTTGTATTGCTATTTGCAGTATCGCAAGCGCAAGAACTCTCCGACGTAAAATTCGGCAAACTGAGTGCCAAAGATTTTGATCTGCCCCATAATAAACTTACCGATAGTAGTGCCGCGGTCATCATTGCGGATATAGGCAGCACCGAATTTCTTGGTAATACCGACGGCTGGTTTTCTTTGCAATTCACGCGAAAAATGCGTGCCCGCATTAATACGCAGGCGGGTGTAGATGTTGCCGATTTTCAGTTGGTACTTTATGGTACCGGGGCTGATAAAGAAGACCTGCGGGTAAAGCGAGCTGCAGCGTACAGCATTGTAGATGGAGATGTTGTAAGTACAGAACTCGAAAAGAAGCAGGTGTTTACCGAAAAGTATGATGCCAATCGCACCCTCGTAAAATTTTCAATTCCAGGCGCCCAGCCAGGTGCCATTGTTGAGGTGGAATATGTTTTAATATCCAAGTTTCTTAATTCTTTGCAGGGTTGGGAGTTTCAGGGTGCGTATCCGAGGCTTTGGTCCGCTTATGATGTAGCAATACCTGAATTTTTCAATTACGCCTTTCTCAGTCAGGGTTATTTAGCATTTCATGACAAAACACAAAAGGTTTCGTCCCAGCGTTACAACATTACATCCCCTGGCACAACTGTCGGATCAGCCAGCAGAAATGTTTCAATAACTGGAGGGTTGACCATTGTGAATTGGGTGATTAAAAATGCACCGGCGCTAAAAGAAGAACAATTTACAACTTCCATTAATAATCATATAAGTAAGATAGACTTTCAGCTTACTGAAATTCGCTTACCCGATCAGCGGCCGGAACCGGTATTGGATTCATGGCAAAAATTAAGCGAGCGCCTAAATAAAAATGAATTTTTTGGTTTGAACCTGTATAAGAACAATGCCTGGCTTAACAGCGAAGTAGAACCATTGGTGGCATCGCTTTCTGATAAATCCGCAAAAATCAAAGCCATTTTTGATTATGTACGCACCAGGTATACCTGCACCAGCTATAGTGGTTTATATCTTGATACCAATCTGAAAGATGTAGTGAAGAAAAAGTCGGGCACTGTAGCGGATATTAATTTGCTGTTGATAGCTATGCTTGACAATGCAGGTATAGAAGCTTACCCCATTGTACTCAGTACAAGAAGTCATGGGTACACTAATGCATTGTATCCCATGCTCGATCGGTTTAATTATGTGATTTGTACGGCGCTGCCCAATGGTAACACCGCACCGGTTTTGCTGGATGCCTCCGAACCCAATATTGCTTTTGGCAAATTGCCGCTTCGTTGTTATAACGGGCATGCCCGGATAATTACGCCAACAGATGCAGTGGCCATCTCGCTTGATCCTGAAACCATCAAAGAAAAATCGGTGGTAACACTATACGCCGTAATGGACAGTAACAATAACTGGAAGGGAAAAATTAAAGAGCATCTGGGTTACTACGAATCTTTGGATTGGCGAGATGAGATTAAGACCAATGGCGAAAAAGATATTGTGGCCGCCAGGAAAAAGGAATTTCCGGATGAATTTGTAAATGGTGAAATAACGCTTGCTAATGTGCAGATACCTGATACTTCAATTGTAGCAGAGGTAAATCTTGATTTTACGTCGATGCTTGATGAAGATATAATTTATCTGGATCCATTTCCGGGAAAGCAATGGAAAGACAATCCTTTTAATGCCGCAGAACGTTTATACCCGGTGGAAATGCCCTATACCATGGATCAATTGTACGCAGCTACATGGCAAATACCTGCAGGCTATGTGGTAGATGATTTGCCTAAGTCCGCACGCATAAAGTTTAATGATGATGAGGGGATGTATGAATACCTGATTCAGGCTTCGCCTACCAGCATTATGCTACGGAACAGGCTTGTGATTGATAAGGCAAATTTTTCAGCAGAGGATTATTCCGGCCTTCGCGATTTTTTTAATTATGTGATTACGAAAAACAGCGAAAAGATAGTGTTGAAGAAGAAAGCAAATCCCTGATTGAAATATTGATACCATGCAAATGAATAAGACCCTGTCGGCAGTATTAATATTTGTTGTTTCAATTAGTGCCGGTGCACAGTCGTACAATGTGGCGTTAATACCCGATTCGCTAAAAGAAGATGCATTTGTCGTAAAACGTATTGACGAAAATATTTATGATATTAAGGATCGGAGTTCAGCCACCTACAAGTACAAATTAGCGTATACCATTCTCAACAGTAAAGGCGACGACTTTAGTCAAAGCAGTGCCTATTACGATAAATTCAGGAAGATTGATGACATAAAAGCCACCCTGTATGACGCGGAAGGCAACAAAATAAAAACCCTGAAGAACAGTGATATCAAAGATGTATCCGGGCAGGGTGGCGGCACCGAAATTTCAGATGATCGTGTAAAGAGTTTTGGCTTTTACCATCGGGTATACCCCTATACTGTGGAGTTTGAAGTAACCCTAACATTTAAAGGTCCGATGTTTTTGCCGAGTCAGTATTTTATCAGCAGCGAAAACATGGGTGTACAGCAAAGTTCGATTAGTGTAATGTTTCCTGCTGATGCACCGGTACGCTATAAAAGTTTTCTGTATCCCGGCAATCCTGTAGAAACGCAGCAAGGCAACAAAAAGGTACTGAGTTGGGAATTGAAAAATCTTAAACCTGTGGTGCGTGAGGCTGCGGCCCCACCCTGGTATGAGCTGACGCCAGCTGTTTTCTTTGCCATGGAAAATTTCGAAATAGGTGGATATGCGGGTAGTTATACTTCATGGGAGAAGTTTGGCGATTTTGTATATACGCTTAAGCGCGATCGAGATGAGTTGCCCACAGAACTCAAAGACAAAGTGCATGCCATAGCAGACCAATTACCAACCAAGCGCGAAAAGGTGGAGGCACTGTATGCATACATGCAGAGCAACACCCGATACATAAGTGTTCAGCTGGGTATTGGTGGCTGGCAACCATTTGATGCGAAATATGTGTATGACAGAAAATATGGTGATTGTAAAGCGTTAAGTAATTTTATGTATGCCTTGCTTAAGGAAGCAGGTATCTACAGCGACTATGCGCTGATACAAGCCGGTGCAGGAACAGTAAAATTTATTGAAGATTTTCCGTCTTCACAATTTAATCATGCTATTCTTAGTGTGCCGCTCAATAAGGATACACTGTGGTTGGAATGCACGAGCCAGACGAATGCCGCAGGGTATCTCAGCGATTTTACCAGCGACAGATATGCATTGCTGGTAAAAGAAAATGGCAGCACGCTGGTGCGCACACCTGCCTATACAGCTTTGGATAACAAACAGGTGAGGCATACACAGGTAGCACTGCAGGAAAATGGCAGCATGCTGGTAAAGATGCGTGGGGTAAATACCGGATTGCAGCATGATGATTTGCAACAAATGAAATATGTACTTAACGAAGCACAAATCAAGGAACAGTTGCAACGCGAATTACAATTGGGCACCTATACCATAAAAGAATATAGCCTCAGCGAAATTCGTAAGGCCATCCCTGAAATGGAAGTGCAAATGGTACTTGAAAGCACCGGTTATGCGCAACGCACAGGCAAGCGCATATTCATGTTGCCAAACCTTTTCACCAAAATTGACTGGCGCCCCAAAACAGACACTGCGCGTCAGTATGAATTAATGGTTTCTATGAGCTATTTGGATATTGATACCGTTGTGATAAGCATGCCAGCTGGTTTTAAGCCCGAGACGATTCCTGCAGAAAAAACGCTTTCTACAAGATTTGGCACCTACAAAGCATCTGCAGCGGTAAAAGAGGATAAACTATATTATTACCGTTACATGAGCACCAACAAAGGCAGGTTTCCTAATGATTCATACGGCGAGTATGCAGCCTGGTACAACGATATATACAAAGCAGACAGGTACAAGCTGGTACTGGTACAGGAGTAAGAGCAGCATTATCGTCATATTTTACAGGTTGTATCTGCCGTTTCGTCGCCATTGCAGGTGATTTGATGCCATTAATGCAGCTAAAAACAGGTTGGTGTAGGGTTTGATGAATTAGTGATACAAACCTGTGGTCATACATTGGCCATGGGCTGCAACACTAAATTTATTGCAAATGAACCTTAATAATTTTACCATTAAAGCGCAGGAAGTTATTGCCGCAAGTCAGCAATTGGCTTTTAATGACGGCGATGCCAATATCGAAACTGCGCATATTTTAAAAGCATTGCTCAATCAGGAAGATTCCCCTGTAGAGTTCCTGCTAAAGAAGAACAACGTAACCCTTAACCTGCTGGATACCAAACTTGATCAGTTGTTGAAGCGCTTACCCAAAGTAAGTGGAAGCACACAGCCAGCCCAACAGGTAAGCCGCGATACGGCTAATCTGGTTTTAAAAGCAGGATCAGTGCTCAAAAATTTCGATGATGAATTTGTGGCACCTGAACATCTTGTGCTCGCTATGCTGACCGGTGGTGATGATGTAGCCAAACTGCTAAAAGAAGCTGGTCTGACGGAGAAGGGCTTGACGACGGCGATAAAGGAATTACGCAAAGGCGACACCATTAAATCGCAGACACAGGAAACGCAGTTTAATGCGCTAAATAAATACGCCAAAAATCTGAATGAAATGGCGCGGCAAGGCAAACTTGACCCCGTTATTGGGCGCGATGAGGAAATTCGCAGAACACTGCATATCCTTTCGCGGCGCAGTAAAAACAATCCCATACTCGTGGGTGAACCCGGTGTAGGTAAAACCGCTATTGCAGAAGGTCTTGCCATGCGCATCATTAATGGCGATGTGCCGGAAAATCTGAAAACGAAGATTATTTACGGCCTCGACATGGGGCAACTGATAGCCGGTGCCAAATACAAGGGTGAGTTTGAAGAACGTTTGAAAGGTGTGGTGAAGGAAGTAAGTACAAGTGATGGCGAAATCATTTTGTTTATTGATGAAATACACACGCTTGTAGGCGCCGGTGGCGGCGAGGGCGCCATGGATGCTGCCAATATTTTGAAACCTGCGCTCGCCCGCGGTGAACTCCGCGCTATTGGTGCAACAACGCTTAATGAGTATCAAAAATATTTTGAAAAAGATAAAGCACTCGAGCGTCGCTTTCAGAAAGTAATGATTAATGAGCCATCTGTAGACGATGCCATCAGCATTTTGCGTGGCCTGAAGGACCGCTACGAAACGCACCATCATGTACGTATTAAAGACGAAGCCATTATAGCCGCTGTTGAGCTATCGCATCGCTATATTACTGATCGTTTTTTGCCGGATAAAGCCATTGACCTGATTGATGAAAGTGCAGCCAAACTACGTTTGGAAATGAACAGCATGCCTGAAGAACTTGATAAGCTGGAAAGGCAAATAAGACAACTGGAAATAGAGCGTGAAGCTATAAAGCGGGAGAATGATGATGCCAAGCTTAAAGAACTAAATACTGAAATAGCAAATCTTGCTGTAGCTCGTGATACGTTTAAAGCAAAGTGGCAACAAGAGAAAGAAATTGTAGAAAAAGTACAGACTGCCAAGGCCACTATAGAACAGTTAAAGCAGGAAGCTGAGCAGGCCGAACGCGAAGGGGATTATGGTCGTGTGGCAGAAATCAGGTACGGCAGGGTTAAAGAACAGGAAGGGCTTATTGAAAAGTCATCGGCAGAACTTGAAGCCATCAGCGAAAAGCGTTTGCTAAAGGAAGAAGTTGATGCAGAGGATATTGCGGAAAACGTGGCTAAGGCCACGGGTATTCCCGTTAGCAAAATGATGCAAAGCGAAAAAGAGAAACTGTTGCACCTGGAAGATGAACTGCACAAGCGTGTAATAGGCCAGGAGGATGCCATTGAAGCGGTAAGCGATGCCATCAGGCGAAGCCGGACCGGGCTGCAGGATCCGCGCAAGCCTATTGGTTCCTTTATATTTTTAGGTACTACAGGTGTGGGTAAAACTGAACTTGCCAAAGCCATCGCGGCATACCTGTTTGATGATGAAAGCCTGATGACGCGGATAGATATGAGCGAGTATCAGGAAAAACATACGGTGAGCCGGTTGGTAGGCGCACCTCCGGGATATGTGGGCTACGATGAAGGTGGTCAGCTAACCGAATCTGTTCGGCGCAAACCTTACAGCGTGGTGTTACTCGATGAAATTGAAAAGGCGCATCCTGATGTATGGAATGTATTGCTGCAAGTGCTTGACGATGGCCGATTGACGGACAATAAAGGTCGCGTGGTTAATTTCAAGAATACCATCATTATCATGACCAGCAATATTGGTAGCCATATCATTCAGGAAAGATTTGAAGGTGTAGCTGATTATGATCTGGAGGATGCCGCAGAAAAGGCGAGGGTAGAAGTGATGCAGTTGTTGCGCCAAACCATCCGGCCCGAATTTTTGAACAGGGTGGACGAAATTATTATGTTCCAACCGCTACGGAAAGATGAAATCAAGGATATCATTAAAATTCAGCTTGAGCATTTGAAGTCATTGATTGCCGATTCAGGAATTAATCTTCAGTTTTCCGACTACGCTGTTGATTACCTTGCTGAATATGGTTATGATCCGCAATATGGTGCCCGTCCGCTTAAGCGGCTGATACAAAAGCAAATCGTAAATCAGTTAAGCAAGCGCATATTAGCTGGTGATATTGACAAATCGAAACCGGTGTTAGTTGATGTGTTTGATGGGCTTGTGGTGTTTAGAAATGAAGAACCACATAAAGTGATGTAAGCAAAACTTTTTGTAACAAAGCATAGAGGTGTTCCCGGTGGGGAATGCCTCTTTTTTTTTCGCGTTGCCTATCGTTTGCCCTCCCATTCAGCAAGAAACTGTTCCAGGTATTGTTCCAGAAAAGTATGCCTTTGGGCAGCTAAATGGCGTCCTGCCCGGGTATTCATTTTGTCCTTGAGCAACAAGAGTTTCTCGTAAAAATGGTTAATGGTGGGCGCATCACTTTTTTTGTAGGTTTCTTTATCCATTTGCATATTTGGCGCTATCTGCGGATCGTATAATTTTCTGTTTTTGAATCCGCCATAATTAAATGCCCGAGCTACACCAATAGCGCCAATGGCATCAAGCCTGTCGGCATCCTGCACAATTGCCATTTCCGCCGAAGAAAATTTAGAAGCTTCATTACCACCCTTAAACGACATATGCCGGATGATGGCTACTATATGCGAAATAATATTTTCCCGTAAGGGCAAGGTTTGCAAAAAATGCATAGCTGTTAAGGGGCCTATTTCTTCATCGCCGTTGTTAAACTTGGCATCGGCTATATCGTGCAGGAGACTCGCCAATTCTACAATAAGTGTGTCGGCATCTTCGCTTTGCCCTATGGTTTTTGCGTTTTGCCAAACACGGTAGGTATGCCACCAATCGTGGCCGCCTTCTGCATTTACAAGAGTTTGTTGCACAAAGTGTTTGGTGGCGTCAATTATTTCGTCGTTAGTCATTGTATGGCAAATCAACAAATACCGGAGCAAATATTATTCTTCTTTTTCCCGTACACCTTTTTCAAGCAGCCAACCTACGTAAGCAATTTTCCACTGCCCGTTATGTTTTTCCATCACTCTTGTTTCGCGGCTTCTGCCGTCCATGTCAAATGCATTGTCGCCGGTATTAAAACCATATTGATCAAACGTGAGCCATGCGACATCTTTAAAAATCCGAATGTTTATGTTTTTGCGAAGTGCTCTTGCAGCGGATGGATTTGGTGTGGGATTATCTTCCATCATTTGCTTAATTTTTGGACCAATCATTTCCCAACCCTCATTTACAGTCACCCCGCCATCGGGCCACCAACCCATTATGCGTGCTGAGCTGTCTTGTAACCAATAGCCGGAAAATGCGGTAAAGTCTTTGTCCCAGAACGCCTTTGATTCACCTTCAATCACCGCCATTATCGCCGCTTCTTCTTTCGCATAATCAATAGCAGGTTCCGTTTGGGAAACATTGGCGTTACATGCTGACAACACACAAAGCAGCAGTAAATTGAGAGGATTTTTCACAGGCATAACATTTATTGCTGTCAAGCTATACAATGGATGGGAAAATATAAAATATTGAACGGCATTTGTTTGACCGGGGGTGGAAACAATTTGGTCAGCTTACTGATTGCCGTTTACACCAATACCATCCTGCAAAAAATAAGGCTTCCCTTCAGGCAGTTTGCCGGTTTCGGCTATATAACATTGCTGCACATAATATCCCATTTCCAGTTCGTTGCTTAGCACGCAAAAATCATAGGGTGGGCGATATTTGTTCATAAACTTCGTCAAGTCGTCCCCATCAAGCCCTGTAAGTTTCTTTACCAAACTTCGGCTGAAGCGAAAATCTATGTACTTGTCCTGCTCTTCCTGAATAAGTCTTTCCTGCAAAGCTGCTATGCGCCTGTTGTTTCTAAAGCGAAACAGGTTGATTATAGCATTAGGATCCATACCTACGCCGGTGGGTCCCACGTTTACACTCTTCAGTGGGTTTGGCTTTTGCCAGTCAAATATTTTGGCGTAGAACTCCCGGTTCATCATACTATCAATCTGATAGCGGGGCGCACGCACTATTACATTGGGCAGTGTAGCTATGTACACATGCAGGGCAATGCTAAATTGTGTTGGGTCCTGCATTTGGCTCACCGGATAACGGGCAGTTTCTTTATTCTGGTAAGAAAAATAGAGGGTATCGCTGTAGGGGAGGCTTATCCTATAATACCCAAGGGAGTCAGTCATGGTCCATTGGCCACCGGTTGACATTACCGTTACTGCCTCAAGGCCGGTTTGTCTCGAACGGTCGTACACCCGGCCTCTAACGTCAATTACATCATCCCGCTGCGCAAACGCATGACAAGCCGATACCGCAAATATGACCAGAAATAGAAGCCGCATTTGGCCTGCAATATAGCAGACAGCGACAGGGTGCCTGCTTTTTTAAGAAGTCCTTGGCGAATCCTGTCGTCATAGCAATAGGTTAACGATACTTGCCGATGAGGTGCCTTTTTATAACTATCGGTTATAAATGACTAAACATTGTTTAATTGTCAATCGTTTATATTACACAGGCTTATATCAAAAAATATATTTGTCCGGCTTCAAAGACTATCAAATCATTAATTCTTTATCTAACTAACCTGGCATGGCTGCTACTTCGGCAAACGTATTGCAACACTCTATTTTGCGGATTTTCCGAATTCTCAAGCTGGAGAAAAAGGAGATTTATGCCATATATATGTACGCCATCCTGTCGGGTTTGCTGCAACTTACGCTTCCTCTCGGCATACAGTCTATCATCAACTTTGTGCTGGCAGGCACTTTTAGCACTAGCATGATTGTGCTTATTACAGCTGTGGTATTTGGGGTATTTCTTACAGGCGTATTACAGGTTCTGCAAATGAAATTAAACGAAAAGATTCAGCAGAGCCTTTTTGTGCAATACTCTTTTGAGTATGCCTATCGTATTCCCCGAATAGATATGCGCAGCGTAGATGGTTATTATATGCCGGAGCTAACCAATCGTTTTTTTGACATCGTTTCGTTGCAAAAAAGTTTGGGTAAAATATTGCTGGAGATTCCTACTGCTACGATTCAAATCATTTTTGGACTGCTGCTACTGTCATTTTACAACGCGGCATTTATCTTTTTCGGCCTCTTGCTGGTGGTAATTCTGGTGCTTATTCTCCGCTTTTCAAGCAAGGTTGGCTTGCGCACAAGCCTTGACGAAAGTACCTACAAGTATCAGGTAGCTGCATGGCTGCAGGAAATGGCGCGGGTAATGAAATCGCTGAAGTTTGCCGGCAAGAATGCATTGCACATTAGAAAAACCGATGAAATCGTAACCAAATATCTGGGTACCCGCACCGAGCATTTCAAAGTGCTGCTGTTTCAGTATTGGGCGCTCATATTGTTTAAGACCGTAATTACATTAGGCATGCTGATTGTAGGTGGCTTGCTGCTAATTGATCAGGAGCTAAACGTGGGTCAATTTGTTGCCGCTGAAATTGTAATCCTGCTGGTGTTGTCAAGCGTCGAGAAATTTATTCTTAATCTGGATAAAGTTTACGATGTACTTACCAGTGTTACAAAGCTTGGTCATATTCTGGATAAGCCATTGGAAGAGGGCGGAAAACTACCGCTGAATGGAGAGGGTGGTCCAAGCGTAACGCTGGAACATGTGAGCTTTGGGTATGGAAAAGAAACCATTTTAAACAATTTCAGCATGCATGTGCCTGCCGGTAGTGTGGCGGCAGTTACAGGTCCGTCGCGCAGTGGCAAGAGCACTTTGCTGCGCTTGCTCACAGGTGCTTACCCCGATTTTGAGGGACGCGTGCTGATTAATAATATACCAATAGGCAATTATGAATTAAACAGTCTGCGTTCGCAGATGGGCATTTTCTTCAACCAACAGGAAATATTTGAAGGCACTTTGTGGGAGAATATTGCAACTGGTGAGTGTGAATTTACCGCTGAGCAATTGATGAAAATGGCAACTAAAGTGGGACTGGGAGATTTTATTAGTGATTTAAAGTTTGGATTCGATACCGAATTGCAGCCGCTCGGTCAAAAACTTGCAAGAAGTACAGCCCAACGTATTTTGTTTTTACGCGCTATAGCCAACAGACCCAAACTATTATTGCTGGAAGAGCCCTGGGGTAGTTTGGATGAAGCTACAGCCAGTGCCATGCTGGATATCATCAGGATGGAATTAAAGGGCTCCACCGTTATTGTAACTTCTACGCAGGAGTTCATGCGCGACAAAGCAGATTTGCATATTACATTAAGAAACCATAGTTGATAGAAAATTATCTATGACAATAGAACAGTTATCAGGCAATTTAAAGGAAAAGCTACCTGTGCCGGTTGATGCTTTCGACAATGTGTACGAAGGCAAGAGAAAGCGCTATATCAGCAGGTGGGTGTATGCGTTTTTTATTGCGCTTGCCGTATTTCTATTTTTGCCATGGACACAGAATATCCGATCATCTGGCTATGTTACAACGCTATACCAAAACGAGCGTCCGCAAGAATTGGTAAGTCAGATACCCGGCAAAATTTTGCAATGGTATGTAAAGGAAGGCGATAGGGTAGAAGCGGGTGATACCATTGTTGTACTGGGAGAAGTAAAAGACGAATACCTTGATCCACAGATTATTCCACGCACTGATCAACAGATTACGCAGAATGAAAATAAGGCTCGATTTTATGCAGACAAAATTGGTACCAGCGAGCAACAGATTGGCATGCTCGAGCAGCAGCGCGACATAAAAATGAATTCTTTAGGCAATAAGCGAGAACAGATAGAACGAAAAGTGGAAGCCAAGAAAGCGGAAATTGTTGCCGCAAATATTGATGCGGAACAATCGCAAGCACAATTGGATCGTGCGAAACGCATGTTTGATAGTGGCGCAATAAGCAAGTTTGAATATGAAAAGCGCAATGCCACTTTACAAAAGGCGCAGGCAGTACTTGTTGAAAAAAGAAATGATCTGGCAAATTTGCAACAAGACCTTACCATTAATGGATTAGATATCAGCAACGCCCGGCAAGAGTATGCAGAAAAGATTGCCAAGGCACAGGGCGATATTTTTTCGAGTAGCACAGAGATAGCTTCTGCTAATGAAAAAGTATCGGAACTGTCCATTAAAAGGCAAAATATTTCCTCAAGAGCGGCTTACTATTTTGTCGTGGCACCGCAAGCCGGCCAGGTAATTCAGGCTGAAAAAGCAGGCATCAATGAAATTATTAAGGAAGGCGAAAAAATAGTAGAAATCGTTCCCGATAAATTTACCTATGCGGTGGAATTATTTGTTAGCCCTATGGATTTGCCGCTTGTAGATACCGGGCAAAAGGTTCGGTTTATGTTCGATGGATTTCCGGCCATTGTTTTTAGCGGCTGGCCATCTGCCTCATATGGCACGTTTGGCGGCAAAGTGATGGCAGTAGAAAGCAATAGAAGCGTTAATGGCAAATTCAGAATATTAATAAATGAAGATCCGGCTGACAGGCCGTGGCCACCCGATATGAAACTTGGCAATGGCGCCAAAGGTTTCGCTTTAATTAAAGACGTGCCCATTTGGTATGAGCTATGGCGAAATATAAATGGCTTTCCGCCTGAATACTACAAATCAACCGGACAGAATAAAAATGAGGCGGCAAAAAAGTAAAGTTTACAGTGTCTTGAAAAAGGCATCGTAGAATTCAGGCATATGAAGCAAATTATTGGTAATAGATTTTTTGGAAAGATGCGCATTGCCGGCTTTTCTATTGTGTTGCTGCTGTTGCAGTTATATGTGGTGGGGCAGGATAGCAGTAGGCCAACGCTTTCGCCTGATGCATATTTAAACCTTGTACGTCGTTTTCATCCCGTGGCAAAGCAAGCCGACATTGTAGTGCAGGATGCTACCGCAAGAGTATTGGCAAGCCGGGGAATGTTCGATCCCTTTTTGCAGGCTGCTACTGCCGAAAAAACATTTAACGGAACTGAATACTATAACTATCGATATGCAGAACTAGCATTACCCACATGGTTTGGCGTAACCGGTTTTGTAGGCATAGAAAACAATTCGGGTGCCAGGCTCGATTCTGAAGTGACCTCCGGCCAAAGTAGCTATGCTGGTCTTAAAATATCAGTGTTAAAGGGATTACTGATGGATGAAAGACGGGCAGCATTGCAACAGGCCAAAATATTTGCTGACCAAAGCCTTGCCGACCAAACCCTAATCATCAACGATTTATTGTTTGACGCGATAGAACAGTATTGGAACTGGTACGCATCATACAGAGTGTATAATATTTTGACGGAGATTGTAGCAATAAATAAGACTCGTTACAATGTGCTGAAGATTACCGTGGAGCAAGGCGACAGGCCTGCGGTGGATACAGCCGATGCCCTAAGCCAGCTGCTCAATTTTGAGTTAATGCAATCTGATGCCTACCTCAGTTTTGTAAATGATGGCTATGCACTTAGCAACTACTTATGGACGGAAGACGCACAGCCCTATACTATTCCGGCTGCGTTGCGCCCCGATGAAAAAATAGTAACCGGCGACCCGCAAAACATGCCCTTGCAAACCCTTGACGATTTGATAAGCACAGCAAGAGAACTGCATCCTAAACTCAGGATATTTGATTATAAACTTGAGTATCTTGATATTGAAAGAAAATTGAAATTTCAAAGCCTGTTACCCAAACTCGATTTGAAATACAATACACTGGCCAGGGGTTATGATTTTTGGGACGAATGGAACAACATTGGATTTGATAACAACTATCAGTTTGGCGTTGATTTCTCTGTACCGCTTTTTCTGCGCAAGGGCAGGGGCGATTATAAGAGTGTAAAGTTGAAAATTCAATCAACCGAAATTGACAGAAGTTACACCTCACTTGGTATCATCAACAAGGTGAAGCAATATCATAATGCCATGGTAACGCAATTGCAGCAAATCAATTTAGCCGAACGGACATTAAATCAATATCGGAATGTGCTGAACGTGGAATTGTTGCGTTATGAAATGGGAGAGAGCACCATTTTTTTGGTCAATAGCCGCGAGCAAAAGGTTTTTGAAGCCGAGCAAAAATTGGCGGAGCTAACAGCCAAATTTTACAAGAGCGTGTATGGTGTGCAATGGGCTGCTGGTATTTTGCAATAGTAGTTTACTGCTTAAGAATAGCATTGCCAACAGCACAGGCAAGGCAGCGTCTCGGTTCACAATAATGCTTGGTTAGTTCGAGCATCGCCTGACTTTCGGCCGCGTTATTTATTTTCATGCCGCGGCTTGTCCATCGGTTCAGGTAACTGTTTTTTTCAGCACTCATGGTTTCCAGCCATCGTATTGCTTTTTGGCAAAAAGCATCATCGTTCATTATTTTACCATAGGCAAATACAAGTGGGGCAATTGCATTAATAATTATAATATCCTGCATCTGCTTTCCCAATGCTTTTTCGCTGTAGGGAGATATTTCATCAGGCTTAAAATGATATAGCCAATAATCGTTGGCACGGCATTGCAGCAGCGCATATGGAAGCTCATGGCTTTCAAGGCATTGAGCAAATAAATGTTCTTGTTCAAAGAGGAGATTGGCAAGTTGAGTTAGTCGGATGGTTGGAAAATTTGCCGGTCTCAATCTTAAAAATGCCGGTGGCTTGTTAATGACGCGAAGACTATATTTCTTTTGCAGGTACTGATATTCTTTGTACAGCATGATGGGGTAGTCGTCTACAAAGTTTTTATGCAGCAACCCTGCCTGACCCAATAGTAAAGCCTCCAGTTGATGCATTTGCTGCTTATGTCTCGCTAAAAGCGTTATAGGGAGCGATTGTGCTATTTGTTCAAAACTTTCCGCATTTACAGATCCGCCAAAATA
>JAHEMO010000230.1 GCA_024643625.1 Chitinophagaceae bacterium | reverse complement strand
TACAGGGTGCTGTAATCAAAGCAGGGTACTTTTTGCTGAAAATACTTACCGGGATGCTTATGTAGTAGTATTTCGTCGAATCCGAACTGCTGGCCAAATTCGGTAAAGCGCGCTTTACCCAGCAACTTCTTGAGCACCCTTACTTGCTGTGCCCGGGGATCGCCCGCACTGCGGCTCATGCTTTTTTTAATGGTTTCAGGAATCTTAATGCTGATTAGGCTCATAAATGATACTTCCGGATGGCGCGCAAAATAGGCGAAGACCTGCTAATGTAAAGGAAACCGTTTACCTGATGACCGGCCGAATGGAAAGAAAATAGGCAATTTGGCTCTCCGCGCCGGTATGGCTACCGGGTCATTTAGCCTTCTTGCTAAAAATTTACTACTTTAATGAGGCAACTTATGCTAATTAAATTGCGTACTGATACACTGGATGGCCATCATCAAAATATTAGAACAACAGATTCTACCCACTATTAAGGGCTGCATCAGCAACGACAGAGCCAGTCAGAAACGCTTATACTTCAGTTTCTATGGCTTTGCTGCCAGCGTATGCCAAAAATATATCTGGAAAGATGACGTACTGGAGGAGGTAATCAACGATGGCTTTCTGAAGGTATTTAAAGGGCTTGCGACTTTTATAGTGCCCGACTCCCATGCGGAAAATGCCCTGAAAGCCTGGATGCGCCGCATTATGGTAAATACTGCCATTGACAGATTGAGGAAAGACAAACAACTTTTGCTGCAGGAGGCAAATGCCATAAGTGAGGCACTAATTGAAACATTTCCTGCACCAAATCAGCAGGATACCCTAAGTTATAAAGAACTAATGCAGTATATCAACAAGCTATCGCCGGCATATCGCCTTGTATTTAGCCTGCATGTGCTTGATGGGCTAACCCATGACGAAATAGCCGGCTTACTTAATATCACCAGCGGTGCCTCCAAGTCCAATCTCTCAAAGGCCCGCATGCATTTGAAGCGAATGATTACCGTGGCAGGACAAACAAATGAAAACTATGCAGAGCGAGCAGTATAAATATTTTGAGGAGCAACTCAAGCAGGCTGCAAATGGCTACGAACCTATGCCAACTGAAACAGCGTGGGCGCATATGGAGGCAAAACTCGATAAAAGAGAGAACCATAAACTTGCGCTCTTAGGCAGATTGTGGTGGCTGGACGATATATTTTTTCTGGCAGTAATATTGGTTTTGCTGATGGTGCCCACTCAAAAAAATTTACAACCCCAAACAGTAACAGTAAAGGCAAGCATTGATAGCTCAAATGGTGCTCCCCACACGAACAACAACGACAACAATGGTGGTACAGATGGCAATATTGTACCTCAGGCCAACAACAGTAAAACACCTAAAACTGCGCAAAGCAACATCAGCAAGTTGACGCCAACCACACAAGATGCAGTAGCAGCACTAAAAGGAACACAGTCAAAATCTGCAGCGCCAAACCATTCACTCATCATCAACGAAGAGCAGGAAGCCGCATCTTCTACCACTCAGTTATTCACGAACAGGACATCTAATAGCACCGAAAACCAAAACGATTATACCATACTGTTGCCCAACAGCAACATGGCGCAAAAACTAACCCGGACCAACGTAGTAAGTTCAAATATCACAACAGATGCTGCACTATTTTTCAAGCCTTACACTCCAATAACTTATTCATTGCTACCACCTGTAGCTATACCGTCAATCCAATATCAGGCAACGGCTCCCAAACAACTAACACAATCAAAGCCAATCCAACGGTTTGGCATTGTCGCTATCGGCAGCAGCGAATGGACAACGGCAAAAGACGGCAACAGCACAAAAGCCGGATTAGGCGGCGGCCTGCTGATTACCTATCAACTCAATAAAAAAATTAGTATCCAAACCGGATTAATGTATAGCAGAAAACTTTACGAAGGTGGCCCCAACACTTACAACCCAAAACCCGGCAGCTATTGGGATATTGTAACACTTACAGCCGTAGAAGCCGATTGTGAAGTTTGGGAAATACCGCTGCGTGCCACCTATACATTTAAGCAACACAAAAAATATGTGCTCTATGGCATGGGGGGCATAGCAGCCGCCATTATGAAAAAAGAAAGCTACGAAATGTATTATACCCGGCTAAATGGTCAGCCGGGCTACGCAACACCTGTTTATACCACCGGCAAAACCCACGCCTTGTCCTCGGCAATGGTTGGCGCAGGTTATACGCGTCGTGTTGGAAACCATATCAATTTAATGGCCGAGCCATTTGTAAAACTGCCGCTAAGCGGTGTGGGCGAAGGCAAAATAAAGCTTATAAGTGGCGGCATAAATATTGGCATTCACTATGGCTTCTAATTTTCGTCAAGAGTGCTACGCTATCAAGTTTATGCCACATTTTTTTCACCAAGGCAACCCTTGAAAACATGGTTACGTAACCCGTAGTATCAAACCAACAACTACATGCGGGTATCATCTTTACAACTAGCCTTATTGGTGCTGACTCTTTTATTTTGGGGCTGCAGCAAAAATTCTCCGGGTCCTGCTCCCGATCCTTGCGCAGGCATTACCATTCAGGTTAATGGCACAGCTACAAACACTACCGGTCCCGGTAAAAACGATGGCTCTGTTGCCGTAACCGCGACAGGTGGCGGTACATTTACTTTTAGCCTTAATGGTGGCGCATTTCAAAGCGCGGGAGTTTTTAGTGGACTGACAGCTGGCACTTATACTATCGCTGCAAAAAGCAGTGCAGGCTGTTTGGGTTCTGGAAGTTTTACTATTGCTGATGGTGACCCCTGCGCAGGCAAAACAATTACTGTAAGTGCTACGCCAACAGGCAGTGACAAATGCGCTGCAACAGGTACAATTGTGGTGACGGCGTCCGGTTCCACAGGTTTTATGTACCGGCTAAATACAAGTGGCAGCTATCAATCGGCAGCTAATTTTAGCAGCGTGCCCGTAGGTAGCCATACCATTTTTGTACGCGATAACGGGGGCTGCGAAAAAACCGCTGCGGTAACTGTTACCGAACGTGCAGCAGGTTCACTTTTTGCCAATGTAAAATCACTATTACAGTCTAAATGTGGTGCCTGCCATATTACTACAACTAATGGCGGTGCCAATTTTGGTAACGACTGCAATATTGTCAACCTAAAAGACCGCATCAAAGTAAGAGCCGTTGATCAGGGTGATATGCCACAAGGCGGCCCCGCACTAAATGCTGCAGAAAAAAAGATTATTACCGATTGGATAACCGCCGGTGGTCTGGTGTCCAACTGAGCATTGCACCAGCAATAATATTTACATTCTAAAAGCTATGCGCAAAAAGATAGGCCTCTCCATTGGAATCATTGCCCTTACGATTCTTGCACTTGGCTTGTATTGGTACAATAGACCGGTAGAAGGTGTTGCCAATAAGAAGCCGCAGCTTACGCTGGAAGCTAATGATTTGATTCAGGCCTATACCATCAATGAAACCGATGCCAACAGCCGCTATCTCGGTAAGCTGGTAGAACTCCATGGCAGCCTTGCCGGCAAAGACAAAGGGCCTGATAATGCTATCACAATAATGCTGGCAGGTAATGTACCGCCCGGCTTTGTGTCCTGCCTCCTTGCAACCAATTCCAATGCTGAGACTGATGCGTTGAAAAGCGGCGATAGCCTTGTGATTAAGGGTATTTGTACCGGCTATCTTTTCCCCGATGTGCAATTGAATCAATGCATTATTGTAAACACGCCACAAAAAAATGATTAGGTATATTTCGATTACACTACTTATTGCTATTGCGTCTTTACCAGCTGCGGCACAGCAATACCTGTCGCGTAATACGCAGATCCATTTTTTTTCGGACGCGCCAATGGAAAAAATTGAAGCCACCAATCCTAAAGGCGTGACAATTATCAATGTAGCGAATGCCACTATTCAATCAAGTGTGTTGATGAAGGGCTTTCAATTTCGTAAAGCGCTTATGCAACAGCACTTCAACGAAACCTATATAGAAAGCGATAAGTATCCCAAGGCAAGCTTTACCGGCAAAGTGGTAAACACAGCTATGCAACTGACCATTTCTGGCAACTACACCTGGCAAATAGAAGGTGAATTGACCATGCATGGCAAAACAAACCCGATTGAAACCAAAGCGCTGGTTCAGATTGACGGTGCTATAATTAAAATGAGCTGCAGCTTCAATATTCTGCTCAGCGATTATGCCATAGCGATACCATCGCTGGTAAAGGACAATGTTTCGAATAAGGTAAGAGTTGATATAACCATCACCGATGTAAAACCCATGTAAGCTAATACCATGCAAAAACAATTATCACTGGTTTCGCTCATCCTTGCCTTGTCTATCAATAGTATTTCGCAGGAAAATATTTCGCTCGACTCCTTGCTTCCTGTTGAGAACAACCAAAAAATAACAGGTACTTTCAAGTCATCTCGGGTAATACATGAACACAGTGTGGAGATGATTGCCGGCGGCGATATGGATGTACGTATTCTGCATCGTTTTGGTCCTGTAAGCGATGGTATAAAAGAATTTTTTGGACTTGACCAGGCAAGTATGCGCATGGGTTTTGATTTTGGCATCACCGATAATCTTACCATCGGCATCGGTCGAAGCACGTACAGAAAAGAATACGATGGATTCATTAAATGGCGCATGGTGCAGCAAAGCAGCGGTGCCTTTCCGGTAAGCCTGGTGTTGGTGGGTGGCATGGGCGCATGGACCGAAGATTTTTTTGGCACAGCAAAACCCACCACCGCTGATCGCTTTTATTATACCACCCAATTATTGATTGGCCGGAAGTTCAGTGACAAATTCAGTTTACAATTAAGCCCGATGTGGCTGCATCAAAATTTCTCTCCCGTTACAGAAGCTACCGAAGATTATATCGCCACCGGCATTGGTAGCCGGCTCAAGCTAAGTAAGCGCACAGCACTTACGCTCGACTATCATTATGTATTTTCTGAGCTGCCGGTTAATTATTACAATCCACTTGGCATTGGTCTTGATATAGAAACCGGCGGCCATGTTTTTCAACTACACCTAAGCAATACTGTTGGCCTTGCTGAACGGGCCTACATTGCTGAAACTACGGATGAATTTTTCAAAGGCGAAATAAGATTTGGCTTCAATCTCTCCCGCATGTTTACCATCAGCAAAAAAAAGAAGCCTTTGTCATGAAGCAGCAAATCGAGAGCTGCGAAAAAATTGTTTTGCCTATTTTTCGGCAGCAAAATACTCGTGAATGGTTGCCCGTACTTTATATACCGTGCTTAGTACTT
>JAHEMO010000229.1:1843-5300 GCA_024643625.1 Chitinophagaceae bacterium | reverse complement strand
TTTGGGGATTACTTGGCGCTACGGCCACGGCATTTATGCCCCAAATGCCTTTGGGTAGGCCCTTGCTTGCTGAAATATTTTTCCAGGTATCGCCACCATCAGTGCTCTTCCATAAGCCACTGCCCTCGCCGCCGCTTTCGAGCGTATGTGGCTGGCGGATTACGCGCCAGGTTGTGGCATATAAAATATTGGGATCGCCGGGCTCGGGTACGATTTCAAAGGCACCTGTTTGCTCATTTACAAACAGCACATGCTTCCAGCTATTACCGCCGTCTTCCGATTTGAAAATTCCGCGGTCGTTGCTGGGCCCAAAAAGATGGCCCATTACGGCTACCCACAACACATCGGGGTTTTTAGGATGCACCTTTATGCGCACAATATGCCGCCCATCGCGAATACCAATATTGCGCCACGTTTTGCCTGCATTATCGCTGCGCCACATACCGCCAAGGCCCTCGCTTACGTTGCCGCGCATGGTCTTTTCACCCTCACCCACATACACGATGCTTTCGTCGCTGGGTGCAACCGCTACAGCGCCGATGGAACTTCCGAAAAAACCGTCGCTAACATTTTTCCAGTTGCTCCCGCCGTCCTGAGTTTTCCATACACCGCCACCTGTACTACCAAAATAAAAAGTGTTTTTGTCTTTGTAGCTGCCGGCAACTGCCGCACTTCTGCCACCCCTGAAGGGCCCAATAAGCCGGTATTCCAAATTTTTGAAAAGAGCTATATCGGCCGGCACAACTTCGGTAGCAGGCACCTGAGTAGATTTTTTTTGAGCAAAAGCGGGTTGCCAAACAAAAGCAACCACCATACAAGCAAGCAAAATTTTTCGCATAAAAATTGATGAGTTATAGAAAAAATCAGATGCCCGAATATAATTGCAGGCGCAGCATCTGCGGAAACTATAGACGCCATTTTTGCAGAAGTCAGGCCTCAATTGCCTTTGCATAGCCTATAAGTGGCAAAATATTTTTCCGGCAAGCAAATGCCTTGTATTTTGTGGTGGCGGATAGCAATACCACAAGGTCATTTCAATTTGTTGACCGCAATAGGGTTTCAAGACCACCTAACTATCTAACATTAACCTTTAAGCAACCCCCGGCAAATTATTTTTATCCCTTGCAAATAGGTAAACCATACCTGCTTTTATGCTTCATGTGGCTGATGGCCTCAGCCTCAGGGTTTGGGCAGGTGATACCCTATAAGGCGTCAACGTTGCAAAATCATCCCGAATGGTTTTTTAGTGGGAAAATGGCCATCAAGATTGACCGGTCCGAATTGCCTGCCCATGGCATGCCTGTTGTGCCCGATGAAAAAAGTGCGGTAGCCTTATTGCTGCAGAAATTAGGTATCACTGCTGTAAAACCGCTCTTCGCCGATGTGTTTGCTTTGGTGGGAAATGGCGGAAAAAATGCGGAGCAAATCCAACGTATGCGGGCTGCGGCCTTGCATAGCTGGTTCATTATTGATATACCTGCCGGTAAAAACCTGGGGGCTGTATGGCAGGCCCTGCAACATCAACCGGGCATTTTGGTAGCAGAACCAATGCCGAAATATCAGCTTACCGGCGTTCCCAACGATGCCGATTTTGGGCAGCAATGGCACTTCAACAATACGGGTCAGGCCGGCGGCACGCCCGGTGTAGATATTGGTATGGTACCTGCCTGGAACATTGAAACCGGCAAATCGGATGTGTTGATAGCCGTTACCGATGGCGGTGTAGATACGGCTCATCCGGACCTCCGTCAAAATCTGTGGGCCGGAGTTGGATTCAATTTTGTGACACCCAATGCAGCACTTACCCGCGATGGACATGCCACGCATGTGGCGGGCGTCTCATCGGCCACCCGTAATAATGGTATTGGGGTAAGCGGTGTTGCAGGCGGCGATGGCAGCCCAACTTCGGGTGCCCGCTATATGAGCCTGCAAATTGTAGGCGGGGGCACCGGCGCACCAGGTTCTGAAGCGCAGGCCTTCGTTTTCGCCGCCAATAACGGTGTGTCGGTAAGTCAAAACAGTTGGGGCTATTCCGTACCAAATTCTTTTCCCGTGTATACACAGGATGCTATTGATTTCTTTATAGCTAATGGTGGCGGACAGGTAATGGAAGGAGGAATTGTAATTTTTGCAGCTGGAAATGCTTCCACCAACCAAACGTACTATCCTGCTGCTTATGAACGAGTTATATGCGTTTCCGCCAGCAACAATAAAGATATTCTTGCTTCTTATTCTAACTATGGCGATTGGATTGACATAGTAGCACCCGGGGGCGACTTCAGCGCCGGACTGAGTGGTGGTATCAGGAGTACAGAGGCGCCGCAAACCTATAGTTTCAGGCAAGGCACAAGTATGGCGGCACCTTTGGTGAGTGGCGTAGCTGCGCTAATCCTGAGTAAGGCGCCGGGCAGGCTTCTTCCCGATGACCTGCGGTATATTTTGGAATCCACATCAAAAAATATTGATGCAGTCAATCAGCCCTTTCTAAAAGGCCAAATGGGCGCCGGGCGTTTACAGGCCTTCCCCGCGCTGCAAATCGCGGGTACTTTGGCGGCTCAACCCCTGCTTAAACCTGTTTCGGGTTTAGAGGCTGCCGCAGCGGCAACCTGTGGCACCCTTAACCTAAACTGGAAAAAAGGCGAGCCCGATATGTCGGTTTTAGTAGCTTCAAGCGCTGATGGGCGGTTTGGCCTGCCAATGGGCAAAGCTTACGCTGTTGGAGAAAAAATAAGTTCGCACGACGAAGTGTTGTATGCTGGTCCACTATCGCAATTAGCTCTACCAATTGGTATTGATGGGAGTAAAATGAGTTTCAGGGTATGGACCTGGAACCCTGTTAATAACAACTACTCCATTGGCCGCGATGCCGAATACACAGTTCCATTTACACCAATCAACATTACGGCAATAGCGGGGGCGGGTCAAATAGACCTGAACTGGCAGCGGCAATGCCCCAATAACGGGATATTGCTGGCATTTAGCACCAGCCCAAATTTTGGCAAGCCGTCGGGAAATCCCGGCATCATCACCAATATAATTGGCGGAGGCACGGCACTGCAAGCGGGCAATCAAACCAGCTATAAGCACCAGGGCTTGCAGGCAGATAATGTGTATTACTACGCCTTTTATCCTTACAGAGAAGTAAATGGAACATACCAATATGCTGAACATCAGATAGTTACAAGCAGTACCCTTTGCAATAGCATCGAATTGCCTGTGCAGGAAAGCTTTACGGTGAACCCACTACCCGCCCCCGGATGGCGACTTACTGACGGCGGCCCCGCTGGTAGCCTACAACCCGATGGCCGTACCTGGAGAAAGCTTGATGGCTGGAGTGCCGACGGCGATAATTTTACTGCCGTGCTACCCTGCTATCTGGAAAATGGCAATGGATCCCGGGAAACGCTTCGCTCACCCATGTTCTCCCGTCCGCAGGGAAGCAATGACTCCATCATCC
>JAHEMO010000229.1:0-1743 GCA_024643625.1 Chitinophagaceae bacterium | reverse complement strand
GCCGACGGCGATAATTTTACTGCCGTGCTACCCTGCTATCTGGAAAATGGCAATGGATCCCGGGAAACGCTTCGCTCACCCATGTTCTCCCGTCCGCAGGGAAGCAATGACTCCATCATCCTCAGTTTTGCTTACGCCTACCGGGCCTACTCTGATGCCGCTACTTTGGCAGATTCTCTTGCGGTGCTGCTGTCATTTGACTGCGGGGCCACTTCAACTGTTCTTTGGCACGCCGGCGGCACCGGGCTATCAAGCGTACCGGGCACGCAAACCAGCGAGTTTTTGCCTGCCGCCGACCAGTGGAAAACGATGCGATTTAACCTGACGAGCCTCATAGCACCGGGTCAGCAGGCTACCATTTTGTTTGCCGGCACCAATAAGTTTGGACAAAATATCTGGCTTGATAATATTTCTATCTCGGCACAAAACCCCAGGGTAAACGATTTGGAACTTAGCCTTGCCAACGCCGTACCCTATTCCTGCAACACCAGCTTTCCAGTTAGTTTGAAGTTGACCAATAAGGGAAATGTAATTGCCGACAGCGCAGTAGTTATACTCAGTAACAGTATTGGTAACCAATCAGTTAAGATTTCTAATCTAAAATTGCAAGCTGGCAGAGATACCACTATTATATTCCCCCTTGCCGGGCAGCCGGGCAGTTTTTCCACCACTGCTTATCTGGCAACGCCCGATGAAAATGCAGGCAACGATACCGCAAGATTTCTGGCCCAATATGCCGGAAATGCCGCCCTGCCCTACCAAACTGGTTTCGACAATGCATCGGCAAGCTACCCTGCAGATTGGATTCAATTGGCAAGCTTTGGATCGCCATGGCGGTTAAGTACCCAAAATGGTATATATGGCACTGGTGCACTTGGTTTCAACAATAGCGGCCTGCCAATTCAAACAGCCACAGCTGTGTTGCCGCAAATGGTGCTCGCGCCGGATATCGACTCCTTGATTTTTACAATAAGTACCGCTGCCACTTCTTCATCCGACGAATTGTCTCTGAGCATCCTGACGAATTGCGGGCAGACATCAATAAACCTACAAACGCTATTGCCAAATGCCGCCGACCCCGCTGCCTCGGGCACAGGGCAATTTATGCCGGCACCCAACCACCCGTGGCGACTACACAGAATTGATATTAAACCTATACTTGATAACATAGGTGGCGGTAATTTTCAGTTGGCGCTGCATGGCCGGGCAGTGGGGGGCACTAACTTTTATGCAGACAACCTGAAACTGATACCTGTTCGCATACCACAGGCACTAAAGGACAAAGGCTACGGCATCTACCCCGTGCCGGTGGGTAATCAGTTTTCCATTTGGCACCTGCGTCCGCCGACCGACCTGCGGGGCGTTAGCATATTCACCGCAACGGGACAATTGCTTTGGCAGCAAAATTTCAGCGGCAATGCACCACAAATCATCAGGGTGAACAGTACAGCTTGGCCACAGGGCGTTTATCTGGCTCATTTAATTTACCAGAACAACACCGTGGTTGAAAAATTGGTGAAATAACGACAACTATGGCGCAATGCCGGGGGCAGGCAAGCCCGCGATAATGCGTAAAGGTCCGCCACTTCCACCGCCAATTTTCATGGGTAGCGCCACGATATAACTGCCCCGGGGTGGCAATTTGTCCAGATTAGCTACATTTTCAAAGCCCGGAATATCGGCCCCCATAATAATTTGATGGGTCTTGAAATCTTTAGATTGCCCGTAGTCGAGGCTCGGCGT
>JAHEMO010000228.1 GCA_024643625.1 Chitinophagaceae bacterium | reverse complement strand
GCTATGGCAACAAAAAAATGGGTGACAGGGTAGACATGTTTTGGCTCGACAACTCGCTAAAGATTACTGCGGATGAACAACTGGGCCTAGTAAAGAAATTATACTTTAAACAACTGCCACTACAAAACAGAGCCCAGGAACTGGTAAAAGACATGATGGTGCGCGAAAAAAATGACCGGTATACCTTATGCTACAAAACCGGTTGGGGGCGCTCAGAAAATGGCGAGCAATTAGGCTGGATGGTTGGTTGGATAGAAGAAAATCAACACCCTTATTTTTTTGCATTGAACCTGTCATCGGCCGACGCTAATATTGACATGAAGGCCGTACGTAAAAACATACTGGAATCCATACTGAAACAGGAAGGATTTTTTGAAGGAAAAAAATAGTGTCTGCCCGCAGGCATCCATAGATGAATATTGAATTTCCAAACCATATTTATTTTCTGGCAACGCTGCCCCTTTTGCTGGCTGGCATATTCTGGTATTTCAATTGGTGGCAAAAGGCAAAAAGCAAACTTGGCCATCAGCGACATTTTGCCTACCTCGGCAAATCCCTGCGCTTTTGGCGGGCACCGGGAAACATCATGGCGCTAACGGTGGTAGCCTTGCTGCTCTCTATAGCCCTGCTTAATCCGCGCACACCCGACCGCGCTGCAGGTAGCGCCGCTACGCAGGGCCTTGATGTAGCCATAGCGCTTGATGTAAGCAACAGCATGCTTGCCACCGACTTGCCACCATCGCGGATGCAACAGGCCACCTTATTGCTGCAAATGCTATTGGATACACTCGGCAACAATCGCGTAAGTTTTACCGCCTTTGCCGGCGAAGCTTATCTGCAAATGCCGCTTACAACCGATATACAGGCAGCACGCACCATTATTGAAACGGTGAGCACCAAAATGGTTCCCCTGCAAGGCACAAGCCTGGCAAGGGCCCTAACGGTTGCCGGTGGCAGCCTCGATCCTACCCCATCAAACCACAAGGCGCTTATACTCATAAGCGATGGCGAAACACACGATGAAGAAAGCCTGCAAGCGGCTGAGGCGCTGAGGCAAACCGGGGTCATGATAATTACAGTGGGCATTGGGTCTGCTGCCGGAATTGCCATTAAAGATGAAAATGGCTTTGCACTGCGTGATCCCGAAACCAACGAGCCGGTAATATCTGCACTCAATGAAGAATTGCTGCAACAATTGGCTGCCGCTACAGAAGGCGAGTATCATCGCTTTACTAATGCAGGCACTACACTAAGCAGTATCTTGTCGGACTTGAACGGTATGGACAAAAAACCCATCAGTAATCTTGCCCGCATGAACTACGACAGTTATGCATTTTGGATACTTGGAGTGGCATTGGTCTTGCTGTTGATGCAACCCCTGCGGCGCATTTTTTTAGCAAAAACAAAAATACCAATAGCTGCCGCCCTCATGCTGCTGAGTTTACAATCCATAGCGCAGGATGCAGATTTAAAAAAAGCAAGGCAGTTATACCAACAGGGACAATTAGATGCTGCAGGACAAGCACTACAATCCATTCTGAAAAGCAATCCGGACAACGAGATAGCCAACTTTTATCTGGGTAACCTCGCATTCAAAAACGGCGACTACACTGCGGCTACGGAATACTACGATAAAAGCAGGCAGTACCTGCAGCAAAATCAACTGAAAGCTAATGCAGCCAATAATCAGGGGGTAGCTTTGGCCAACAGCAACAATTTGCCGCAAGCCATCGACGTATTGAAAGAAGCCCTGCGGCGCAATCCTTACGATGCTGACATACAACATAACCTGAATGTGGCCATACAAAAACAAAAACAGGATCAGCCACCGCCCAAACAACCACCACCGCCACCACAGCAAAAGCAAAACGAAGACAAGCTAAAAGCACTGGAGCAGGAAGAAAAAAAGATTAGGGAAAAACAGCAGGAAAAAAAACAATCCGGCGCAGCAATCCGCAACTGGTAAAAAATAAGTTGTAAAATCAGTGGCCGATACCAACCACATTATTGAACAGTTTATCAATTGTGTCGTTAGAGATGGGCTGCTTAGAGCAAACAAAACATTATGCAAGGCTATACAGAAAATCTTACAGGCTATACAAGACTTAAGACAAGGGAAGTAAACGTTGGCGGCTTGCTGTTGGGTAATTACCACCCCATTCGCATGCAAACCATGACGACCACTGACACCATGGATACCCTGGCAACCGTGGAGCAAAGCATACGCTGCATTGAAGCCGGTGCTGAATTGGTACGCATAACTGCACCAAGTAAAAAAGAGGCGGAGAATCTGCTGAATATCCGTAACGAATTGCATAAGCGGGGATACACAACACCGCTGGTAGCCGATATACATTTTACACCCAATGCTGCAGAAATAGCGGCAAGAATTATTGAGAAAGTAAGGGTGAACCCCGGCAACTATGTTGACAAAAAGAAATTTGAACAGATAGACTATACTGATGCTGAATACCTGGAAGAAATAGACCGCATTCGCGAAAGATTTACGCCGTTGGTAAGCATTTGCAAAGAGTACGGTACTGCCATGCGCATAGGTACCAACCATGGCAGCCTTAGCGATCGTATCATGAGCCGCTATGGCGATACTCCCATGGGGATGGTAGAAAGCGCTATGGAATTTTTGCGCATTGCGCGCTACGAAAGTTACCACAATATTGTACTGAGCATGAAAGCCAGCAACCCGCAGATAATGGTGCAGGCTTACCGGTTGCTTATACAAACCATGCATACCGAATTTGGCGAATGCTACCCGCTGCACCTTGGTGTAACAGAAGCCGGCGATGGCGAAGATGGCCGTATAAAAAGCGCTGTAGGCATTGGTACACTGTTGGAAGATGGCATTGGCGATACGGTACGGGTAAGCCTCACCGAAGACCCCGAATTTGAAATACCCGTTTGCCGCGATTTGATAAAACGCTATAGCCTGCCGCAGCAGCAAAACCTTGCCGAAATACCGGCCATTGCAAAAATTCCCTACTCATCTATGCAATATCAGCGCCGTCAAAGCATGGCCGTTGGTAATGTAGGTGGTGGCCAGGTACCTGTGATAGTAGCCGACCTTAGCAAGCGGGAGCAAATTACACCGGCAACGCTGGCGTCAATAGGTTACCGTTATGATGCCGATACCGACAAATGGAGCATTGGCGATATGGCTCCTGACTACCTGTTTACCGCAACTGCAGAATTGCCTTTTGCCCTGCCCGGCACACTCAAAGTACTCACATGGCCCGACCATTGGGCAATGGCCACCGACAAATCCAAATACTTTCCCCTATTTGATATACATGGCTATCTGCAGGCCCCGCACAAAAGCGACACTGCGAATTTTGTTATGCTCGACTGCTTCAGCGACGATACCACCATCAATGACTTTACCGGCCTTGATGAAATAGCCAATGACCCGACAGTAGTGCTTTGCCTGAGCAGCGAAAGAAAAACAGCGATGCAGGCGGTGCGCCGCATGATGATGGAATTGCAACTCCGTCAAATCCATAATCCGGTGGTGTTTGTAACCGACAGCCCATGGCAAACAGCTGATGAACACCTGATACACTATGCCACCGAAACCGGTGCGCTGTTGCTTGATGGATTTGGTGACGGGCTTTGTCTGGGTATGAGCAAACCCTCGTACGATAATGCCAGCAAGATGAATGCAAGCGGTCGCAATTATCTCAGCAATGAATCAGTAGAAGCATTTATCAACAACACTGCATTTGGCATACTGCAAGCCACGCGCACCCGCATCAGCAAAACAGAATACATCAGTTGCCCTAGCTGTGGGCGCACGCTATTCGACCTACAGGAAACCACTGAAAAAATACGCAGCCGAACCAACCATTTGAAAGGGGTAAAAATTGCCATTATGGGTTGTATTGTCAATGGTCCCGGCGAAATGGCCGATGCCGATTTTGGCTATGTGGGCAGCGGCCCGGGCAAGATTACCTTGTACAAAAACAAAGACATTGTAAAGCGCAATGTGCCCAGCGAAATAGCCGTTGACGAACTGATTAATTTGCTCAAGGAAAACGAAGCCTGGATAGAGCCGGCTTAGCATACTGTACACGTGTCAGAGATGCAATGCTGGTACATTTTGCTTACTGACTATTTTTTTCTTGCCGTTTTGGCAATTTTGTCTTTGCCTTTGTCCGTCATTGCGAAACTTCTGGTCATCGTTTTTATAAAATCCGGATTGCGAAAGCGCAAAGCACTCCAATCTTCATCAATAGCTACCATTCTAACTGGCTCCCAACCCAGTTCACCTAATTTCTGCCACCCGGTATCGCGATTGAAATCACATTTGTATTTTTTGCTCGATCCTTTAGGATAACAAAACCAAAGCATTGCATCGCCCTCTGCCAAAGCATGTAATTTTTTGGCGTATTCATCTACTTCATGTTGCGTGGTACAAAAGGCCATTGCATAGTTCAATTTCGCTTTACCCAATGATGTTTTTACCGGTAAAGTTTTTCGCCACTCCCCCAATAAATCACCAAGATCAGCCGGTGCGTTCAATACATATATTTCGGATTGCTCTTTGTAATTCAGCTTTTTTAATAAGGGATCCATGTAGTAATAATTTGTAAAATAAAAAACCTGCATTGTAAAAAAATGCAGGTAAAAGATAACGGAAATTAAGCGGCTTCACTAAATATTCAAGCCGCCACAAACACTAATGGTTTGCCCCGTAATATAGTTACCCATATCACTGGCTAAAAACAAACTCACATTCGCAATATCTTCTGCTGTTCCAAATCGTCCCAATGGAATACCCGCTTTGTATTTATCTGCCGCTTCGCCTTCCTTCAGGTAGCTCGTCATATCGGTTTCTACAAAGCCGGGCGCTATGGCATTGCAACGAATATTCCGGCTGCCCAATTCCTTAGCCACACTCTTGGTAAAGCCAATTACACCCGCCTTACTTGCGGCATAACTTCCCTGCCCGGCGTTACCCATTTCACCAATTACGCTACTCATATTAATGATGCTGCCGCTGCGTGCTTTCATCATGGGGCGTATCACCTGCTTGGTCATATAAAACACACTATTCAGGTTGGTTTGTATCACCGCATCCCATTGCTCGGGCGTCATGCGCATCAGCAGATTGTCCTTACTTATACCGGCATTATTTACCAATATATCTACCGTGCCAAAATTGGCCATCACATCATTCACCAATACCTCACAAGCAGCATATTCACCTGCGTTGCTTTGGTAGGCTTTTGCTTTTACACCAAAGGCTTGCAATTTTTCTTCAAGCGCCTTTGCGCGGTCGGCACTGCTATCGCTCACGTACGTAAA
>JAHEMO010000030.1 GCA_024643625.1 Chitinophagaceae bacterium | reverse complement strand
CCCGCACCTGTTCCGGCAAGCGTTATCTCCCTGAAATTGACCTTGGTGTCTGTAGGCTTATTGCTTGTGCTTTGAATAGTAATTGTTTTTTGAAGAATGCGCAGGTTGGCATATTCGCCGGTGGTAACACTTTTGATATCGTATGTGCCGGGTTGCAATCCAATAATATCACCGTTTGCAGCAGCATCAACTGCAGCGATAATATCATCACCGGGTTTTAGAATTTTAGCATAAATGCTTTTTTCTTTGGTGGTGAATTTAATCTCGCCTTTCTGTAAATTATTGCGGTAAATGCGAGCTGTATAATTAGTTAGCTGTGCAAGCCCGGTTACCAATTTCTCGGCGGCAGTTACATCAGCAGCGGTAAGCAATACTTCTTTGGCAGTACCCGTTGCCGGTGTCAGAATAATTTTGGTTAAGCCTGCTGTAGGTCGCCATTTTAGCAGCACAGTGGCATCAGTAAGATCGTTATCCTGCACAGGAAAAAAGATTTGCTCACCGGTAATTTGAAAGCGGCTGCTATACACCCATTTGGACTCGTTAGTAGAGCCCACACTATTTGCTTTTACTCTGGCGAAATAAGGAGTCTTTACATCCAGAATACTGTCGGTTACCACAATGTTGGGAAGGGTTGTGGTAAAGCTTGCTAAGGGAGTTCCTGCAAAACTGCTATCGGTTCCCACTTCTACGGCATAGGTCGTAGTATTTTGAGCAAACAAACTGGCCGACCATGATAGCGCGGCCTGCGTTTCTCCTGCCACCACATTAATATCGCCGGGCATAAACTGTCTCGACGGATTAAAGTCGGCACTCGTCATATCTTTTTCGCAGGCGGCCAACAATAAAAGCCCGAACGGTAAAAACTTCAATGACAGGCTGGTCAATATTTTTTTCATGTCAAGATTTTTGTATGAACTTAATCGTGATGGAATGGAAGGCACTGCCATCAATATCCGTAGTCTTGTTTGAGGTTGGGATTGGCATCAATTGCAGCTTGTGGCAATGGAAATAACTCCCTTTTGTTTGGTGTAAATTGATTGGCAAGAATATTGGTAATAGTAGTGGTGATGCCACTGCCTATCCAACTGATGCTTGCCGAACCAGCGGGTGCCGGTGAAGGCTGCGGCTGGTAGAAACTGTTGATCCATTGCATTGACGTTTGACCAGGTACATAATACATGGTTGCAGGCAACTTATCATATGGCGCAGTTTTGGCCACCATCTTCAGCAGCTCCGCCTTTACTTCATTCATTTTGGTTTGCAAGAGATTCCATCGAATCAAATCATATTTACGAACGCCTTCGCTGCACAGCTCAAGCTTCCGCTCATTTACAATTGCATTAAAAAATCCCTGATAGGTTGTTGGCGTAGCACCAATGAGTGCTGCATTACCACCAAATGCGCGAAGTCGAACCGCTTCATATGCTTGCTTTGCTGCTGCTGTTGGTCCATTGTTAATTTCATTTTCGGCTTCTGCAAACATTAGCATCACATCACTGAGGCGGACCACCGGCCAGTTGATGCCAAAATACTGCGCTGCAGACGCAACCTGATTGGTCCAGTCGCGCCTGAACTTTCCATCTACCATTGTTTGGAACGTACGACCAACCAGGGTGAAATCCTGATTGATATTATAAGCCACACAGGTCACATCCCTTCTTCTGTCCATGCTATCGTATGCATAGAATGTTGTTGGCAATACGGTTAGTGCCGAATTGCCGGTATTATTATAGCGCGGACCATTATAGTATCCCAATTTGGTATCACCAAATCCACTTCCGCCGCCTGCACCTCCTACTTCCCAAAGTATTTCTCCATTGGGCTCTTCCTTATAGCCGCATACGGCATCTTTCCATACACTCAAAAAACTTGGATTTAGTTTATGGTCGGCTGATCGGGCCAAAATAGCCGCACATTCATCTCTGGCTATTTGGTAGAATTGTTTGTAATCAGGCTTTCTTTCCATTTGTTTTGATTCTCTGCGCAACGAGTATCCACCTCTCGCTAAGGCAATGCGGGCACGTAACCCACGCACAGCACCCTGCGTAATGCGTTCGTTACTCACATTTGTTTCTTTACGCCAGGGCACCATAGTGGCGGCTTCGGCTAAATCATTAAGGATTACGTCGTAGATACTATCCCTATCTGTTTTAGGCTTATACAAATTAGTTTCATATTTCGAAGCCTGAAACTGTGCAGGAACATCGCCCCAGTTTCTGATAAGTTCGTAATAGTACTGTGCACGCAAGGTTAATACCTCGCCATACATATGTTTAAGTTTCTTCTTTGTGGCTTCAGATCCGTTGGTATAGTCATTCATTTGAGGTATCTGATCAATGCAGATATTGGCTCTTTCTATGCCACTGTACAATTGATTGTAAGGGTTATTGAGCTGGGTATTGCTGGGTTGCGTATTGTATCGCGCTATATCGCGGCGCTCATTATCGCCAGGATTACCACTCTGCCCCATCATCTCATCGTTGTCATAAGGGTAGTACATGCTTATGCGTATGCCATAACCCTGATCGCCGCCAAGCGCTGCGTACACGCCCAATACAGCCAAATCTGCGTTGGTTACGGTATTAAAAACATATCCTTCGCCAAATGACGAAACGGGTTCAACATCAAGATATTTTTTGCAACCTGTAGCCGTCAACGCAAGCAAAGCAATCGCAGTGCTAATGGTTGTTATCTTATTTCCGATTATATTTTTCATAGTAATAAGCATTAGGATTTTTAGAACGAAAGATTTACACCTGCAATAAATGTTCTGCTGCGCGGGTAGGCACTATAATCAACCCCTGGCGTAAGTGGTGTGTTGCGCCGCGTATTTACTTCCGGATCGTATCCTGAATAATTAGTGAACACCGCCAGATTATTTACTGTGCCGTAAATTCTCAGGTTGCTTACTTTAATTCGGCTGGTAAGATTTTTAGGAAAGGTGTATCCAAGTGTAATGTTGTTGATGCGAACAAATGATCCATCTTCTATAGCCCAGCTGTGCACGTAAAACGAGCTGGCGCTGCGTAGAGGCTGCCATAGTTTAGCATCCGTATTTAAGCCTTCCAGCGCTTTGGGATCTGTTATCACATTACCATTAGCATCGATTGTGCGCCAACGGTCGTTTACGTTGGCCAGTAAATTACTGCCGGGTGTATAACCGCTGGTAAATTCCAGCTTATTAGCATTGTACACCTGATTGCCGTATTGAAAGTTGATGAACATACTAAAATCGAAACTCTTATAAGCAAACTGATTATTGAGCCCACCAAAAAACTTGGGCTGTGTACGTCCTATGATAGTTCTGTCAAGATCATTGATCAATCCGTCGTTATTAATATCCCGAAACTTTAGCATGCCGGGCTGTGGAGCCGTGGCGGTAATACCCTGGTTGTTAGGCACACCTTGCTTTAATGTATATACACCATTGGCATAGTCAAAATCTTCGACCCCGTACCAGCCTTCGGATATAAGACCCCAGATGGTTCCAACCTGTTCGCCTACTCTTACAATATAGTCGCTTGGCTGGTTACTGCCACCCCATCCACTGCTGAATAAATAGGAACTTTGAAACTCGCCAAGACTTTCGATCTTGTTCTTGTTGAAAGAAATATTGAAGTTTACATCCCAGCTAAAGTCTTTGTTATACACGGGTTTGCCACCCAATTGAATCTCTACACCACGGTTGGTGGTGCTGCCCACATTTTGTATTTGGGACGTGTAGCCGGAACTACCGGGAACTGGCACATTAACTAACAAATCCTTGGTACTGTTTCGGTAGTAATCAACCGTCAGCAACAATCTGTTGTTGAAGAATGCAACATCTAAACCGAGGTTGCGCGATACGGTGGTTTCCCATACCAGATTAGCATTAGCCAATGCTGCAGACCGATAAGTTGTAACGAGTTGATTATTTAAGCTATAAAACGCTGATGGTGTAAACTGCGTAAGAAATAGAAAATCACCAATTCGGTTATTACCCGCTTCGCCATAGCTCAGGCGTAATTTAAGATCGCTGATGGTTGGTGCAAGACCTTCCATCCATTTCTCTTTTGATATCCGCCAGGCAAAGGCAGCGGAGGGAAAATAACCCCAACGTTTTCCTGCTGCAAATTTACTGGAACCATCGGCACGCATAGTAAGCGATAGCAAATATTTGTCTTCATAGTCGTAGCTAACTCTGCCAAAAAATGACAATAATCTGTTGGTAATTTCGCTTGATGTGGGTGGCGGCTGAACACTTCCTGCCGGAGGGCTGCCAAGCCCCATATTGCCAAGTGCAAAATCGGGTGTGATACCAATTGGAAAATATCGGGTTTCTATATCGTATTCCTTGTTCACACTTTCATACAACTCATGGCCAAGCAGCACGGTCAAGCCATTTTTATTGCTAAAATTGCTGCCCGATTTATCCATAGTGAAGGTGAGCACATTACTGTTGTTGATGATTGTGCGATTACCTGTGCCAATGGATGCCGTTGGCTGGTTGCTGTTTTGTCGGGCTATACTGGTAATGGTATCGTTAAAAGCATCACGACGCGTATTGAACATATCAACGCCCAAGGTAGTTCTGAACGATACATACTTATTAAAAGTATAATTGAAGTAGCCATTCAGATTTATGGTTTGCGAAATGTTCTTGCGGTATTCTGCTTCGTTTAGTAGAAGCGGATTTACCAGGGAAAGACTATTGGCATTTGTGGCCAGCGCATAATCGGGGTCGTAGTCGAAAAGATCCTGCCCCGGCGCCAGATAAGGGCGATATTTTATGCTATGCCTTAGCCTGTTGGTCGAAGATGATCCTTCGTTGGACGTACCTGCACCACGAACAACAGTATTGTTGTAACGCACGTTGAATCCCGCTTTGGCTTTGTTGCCAATATTTTGATCAAGTTTGAAATTTACCAGTTTACGATCGAACTCCGATAACTCCATGGTGCCCTCTTCCGCATTGGAGGTAAGACTGAGATTGAATCGGGTGTCTTTGTTACCACCACTTAATGCCACATTATGTGTTTGCATCATGGCGTTTCTGCCAAACATTTCTTCCTGCCAGTCTGCCATGGGCATTTCCTTGTAAAGCTCCAGATCTTCCCAGCGACCATATGTATTTTGAAAAGCATCGCGCTCCTGTTGGCTTCCGCGGCTACGCTCGTACTGATAGAGTACAAAATCATATGGATTAAGCACTTCCAGTTTGTTGGCCAATTTTTTTACGCCAAACAAGCCATTGTAGGAAACTGTAGTGCGCGTTGCTTTTCCACCTTTTGTTGTAATAATCACAACTCCATTTGCTCCTCTAGCCCCATAAATGGCGGTTGCAGATGCATCCTTCAGTACGTCAATAGATTCAATGTCTTGCGGTGCAATAACGTTAAGTGCATTTTCAACCTGTACACCATCCACTACATACAAAGGAGAGTTGTCTTGTGTAATAGATCCGCCGCCTCTAACGCGGATAGTGGCGGATGCACCGGGCGATCCCTCCACGGTGGTAATTTGCACACCTGCAAGTCGTCCGGTGAGTGCCTCAGCGGTGCTGTTTACCGGAATGTCTTTAATATCTTTTGCACCAACAGAGGATACAGAACTGGTCAGATCCCGACGTTTTACCGTTTGGTATCCTACCACCACCACATCGTCCAGGTTATTGGTTTCCCGGCTCATTACAATGCTCATGGGGCTTTTGCCGTCTGTTAGCTGCGATACTTTTACAAAGCCTACATAAGTGAATTCCACATTAACACTGCCGTTAGCGGAGGAAGCAATGGAAAAGCTACCATCTTCTTTTGTTTGGGTACCAGCCTTGGTTCCTGACACCTGCACATTTACACCGGCGAGTGGCGTACCCGCCTCATCGGTAACCTTTCCCGTAATCTGTTTGCTTTGTGCTATACTTAGCAAAAAACCAAAGCACAGTAAACACAAGCCAAGAATTCTTTTTTTCATATTGCAGTTATATTAAGGTTGTCATGCTGTTATCATGCTAAAAAGGCCTTTTCGGGCTTTATTCAACATATCATATCGTTATCAAATGATGCAGGCTGCAAGCCATTTTTTGGTAAAGACTTTTCACAGGAAGCAGTGGCAGTAAATAAGATGGACAAGCACTGTTATCACTGGCAACCGGATCTACAGCAGGCATCGTTTGGTATCACAATTTTAGTCGTTATTGACGGCCCGTCCCCCTTTTGCACGGCCTTTATTTACGCAAACGTTCCCGCAACAGGGCAAGTTTCAGCCGCAGATTCTTCGCCATTTACCTATTTTCATGGCTATAGCCTTATGAAATTTGAAGCGGTTACCATAAAAGATATTGCCCAGGCCCTTGGCGTGAGTACAAGTACGGTATCAAGAGCGCTGCGCGACAGCCATGAAATAAGCGTTGAAACCAAGCAACTGGTGTTAGAATGTGCGCAGCGGCTTAACTATAGCCCCAACCCCATAGCCCAGGGTTTGAAGGAACGCAAAACCCAATCCATCGGCGTAATTGTGTGCGAGATTGCCAACGGTTTTTTCTCCCAAATTATTAATGGTATTGAAGGTATAGCCTATGACAAAGGCTATAATGTAATTATTGCACAGAGTTTTGAATCTTATGAAAGAGAAGTAAGAGAAGTAAATTTTCTGGCAGGTCGTTCAGTAGATGGCATTATCATATCGCTGGCAGCAGAAACCCACGATATCGGACATCTGAAAGCCTTGAGTGACAAGGGTATGCCTATAGTTTTCTGCGACAGGATATCGGACGACATGAGTACACATAAGGTCATCGTAGACAATTTTCGTGGCTCTTTTGAAGCCACCGAACATCTCATTGACATGGGTGCCCGGCGTATCGCTGTTATTTCAAGTTCAGAGTTTTTGTCCATAACTAAAGATCGGGTAGCGGGATATCTGGAAGCACTGCGCAAAAACAACATGCCGGAGGCCAGCGAGCTCATCCATTATTGTTTTTACAGCGGCATGTATTCCACCGAGTTGGAAGATATTGTGAACAAACTTTTTACACTTAAAAACCCACCCGACGCCATCATAGCCACCGGAGACAAGATAACCACGGGAGTACTGAAAACGCTCAAACGCCGTGGGTTGAAAGTGCCGGATGATGTGGCTCTTGCCGGCTTTTCCAATACCGAAATAGCAGAAATAATAGACCCTCCGCTTACGCAGGTTCGTCAGCCTGCCCGTGAAATGGGCGAAGCGGCCATCGATCTGCTGCTGCAGCTAATTAACAGCAAACGTCCGGTAAAAGATTTTGAAAAGCGTATTCTTTCACCCGATTTGCAGATCCGGGCATCCTCCAAAGTTGTTCGAAAAAGTGCCCCCGGGACGCAGAAAAAGTAAAGGGTTATCAACAGTAACGCTCACATTTTCCGCCCGATTATGCCAAACCATTAGTTTTGCCACACATCAATCTGGATCTTTTGAATGGAGGAAGCCTTAATATTATTGGGTCTTATTGCGCTAAACGGGTTGTTCAGCATGAGCGAAATTGCCCTCGTAAGTGCCCGAAAAAGCAGGCTGGAACAAATGGCCAACGAGGGAAACCGCAAAGCAAAGGCCGCGCTTGACCTCATTAGTAAGCCTGAAATATTCCTCAGTACCGTTCAGGTAGGCATTACACTCATTTCCATTATCACGGGTTTGTACTCAGGTGAGAAGTTTGGTAAAGATCTGGAACCACTGGTGGCTAAAATAGCGGTGCTGGCCCCTTATGCGTCAGGCATTTCCACCACGCTTGTGGTAATTGTAGTTACCTTCCTTTCTATCCTTCTGGGCGAGCTTATTCCCAAGCGGATAGGCTTGCTAAGCGCAGAGAAAATTTCGCTGATAGCGGCGCCGGTTATGGCATTTTTGAGTCGCCTTACTTTTCCCATCATATGGCTGCTCAATAAAACCACCGCACTTGTTTTTCGCGTTTTTAATATTAAAAACACAAAGGACTCGGTGGTTACCGAAGAGGAAATTAAAGCGCTGCTAAACGAAAGTGCCGAAGGCGGGGAAATAGATGAAACGGAACAGGAGATTATTGAGCGTGTGTTTCATTTAGGCGATAGAAGTATCACCTCGCTAATGACGCACCGCAGTGATATCAGTTGGTTGGATGTAAATGGCACAATCACCGATTTGCTGGAAAAACTTTATCCTAATCCGCATAGCGTTTACCCACTTTGCGATGGCACTATTGATGAAATTGAAGGCATCATTCAGCTTAAGGAGATAGTGCTGGCTGACAGGGAAACCGCTTTAAAGGGCTTTTTGCGGCCGGCAGTGTTTGTGCCGGAAAATATTACGCCATATAAATTGATGGAAAAGTTCCGAAGCACCAAAGTGCATTCGGCATTTATCGTTGACGAATATGGCACTTTGCAGGGTATGATTACCCTCAACGATATTCTGGAAGCCATTGTTGGCGATATACCAGACGAAAACGACGACGAATACGAAATAATGGAGCGTAAAGACGGCACATTTCTGGCCGATGCCCAAATTCCTTTTTACGATTTTCTGGCCCGCTTCGATTGTGAAGACTGGATGGACGATGAGGCCGAATACGATACGCTTGGCGGCTTTATTATTCACGAATTGGAGCGCATACCCACTACCGGCGACACTCTGGAATGGAAGGACTTCAGCTTTGAAATCATTGACATGGATGGCGCCCGCATTGATAAAATTCTGGTAACCAATAAGGCCCTGGTGCAGAAAGATGATCCAACAGATGTTGCAACAGAAGGCCCCGCCGAAGGATAAAATCACCTCAGTTTAAAACTGCATGCTAACAGCGGTTTCGGGGTTGCTGAGCCTATAACTTTTTTGTTCTTCGCCACTCCGGGCATGGATGATATTGATTTGCTCGGCCTTGTATTCATAGAGCAAATTTGTATTTACCTGCAAATTACTCATGGTGGCAATACCGCCTATTTCAAAGTACATCCAAACGCTTTCTTCCTGCCTTTCGTAGCCTACATATTGCAGGCTGGTAGTTTTGCCATTAATAGTAAGGCGCAGTTTTTGCCGAACATATTTTTGAATAAGCGAATCTTCAATTGGTCCGGCTTTGGAACGCATAAGGTCAATTTTGGCACCGGGAAAATTTTGCCTCAGCGCATTTTCCATATCATCGGTAAATGCTTTCACACTTACTTCTACATTCTTATCAGCTGCATTGTGCCGCACATCTATTACAGATACAAAGAAAGGATGTGACCAATGCAGGCATATCAGCGCAAGCGTCATCATGGATTTGAGCAGCATCACACAAAAATGCAGATTTGCAGGTCTTCCAATAGCCTTATCTGTTGGATGATTTGCTAAAATCTATTTCTTCGCCGCATGCAATCGGTATTTGAAAGCTATTTTGGCGTGGGTTGGCAGCATATCCTCTCATGGGGGGCATGGGATCATCTGCTATTTATCATTGCGCTCACTGTTATTTACAGTTTTGCCGATTGGCGGCAGGTACTCATTTTGGTTACGGCGTTCACCATTGGCCATAGCATTACACTGGCTTTGGCCAGTTTCAATGTGGTTAGGATTAACAGCCGGTGGGTGGAATTTCTGATACCCTGCACCATTGTACTTACGGCATTTTCCAACGCTTTCATCAAAAAATTTAACCACAAAACGGTACGGATAAATTATTATCTGGCCCTGTTTTTTGGGCTCGTACATGGTATGGGGTTTGCCAACGGACTGCGTAGTTTGCTGGGCAAGGAAGACAATATTTTCATGCCTCTTCTAGGGTTTAATCTTGGGCTTGAGGCCGGGCAGCTGGCTGTGGTTTTAGGCTTGTTGGTGGTTGTAGCCATTGTTACCAATTTATTTAAAGTTAACCGCCGGGAGTTTGTGTTATTCGTTTCCGGCGGGGCATTCATGGCAGCCGTTTTAATGGCTTTGGACCGCATTCCATGGTAGAAAACTTGCCACTCATATATTTGACGGCGGGGTGCAAACGGCTTTTTATAGGCCTGTCGTCCAACTCTCTTCCAGAATTACCTGTAAATAATCTTTTCCGAATATGAAAAATGTGATGAAGTGCCTGGCGCTGTTATTATTGCCGGGTGGTGTTGCTGTGGCGCAGGATATCAAAAACAATCCTACCAGTAACCATGGCAACAGGTTTGAGCAATTGGGTACTATTTTACCCACGCCTAATGAATACCGGACGGCAAGCGGTGCCCCCGGCCCAAAGTATTGGCAGCAACGCGCCGACTATAAAATTCAATGTGAACTGGATGAGCAAAAGCTTGAATTGAAGGGCAAAGAAACGCTCACCTATTTCAACAACAGCCCCGATGAACTGGTATACATTTGGTTGCAGCTCGACGAAAATGAGCATGACCCCGCCAGTGGCAACAACCGCTTTGATGGCAGTAGCATGCGCAGTGTTATGACCACCGGTGCCATAACCCAGATAGACAAAAGCGCTATGCTTGATGGGCACGGCGTAAAGATTGAGTATGTACGCGATGCTACCGGCAAAGCTGTTCCTTACACCGTTAACCAAACCATGATGCGTGTGGACCTAGCCGCCCCGCTCAAGCCCGGTCAGCAGGTGGTGCTCAATATTGGCTGGCATTACAAAATCCCCGATCGCCTGACGATTGGTGGCCGCGGAGGGTACGAATACTTTGAAAAGGACGGTAACTACCTGTTTACCATGACGCAATGGTTTCCCCGGCTTTGCGTGTACAGCGATTTTCAGGGCTGGCAAAATCATCAGTTCACCGGGCGTGGTGAGTTTGCCCTCACTTTCGGTAATTACGATGTAGAAATGACCGTACCTGCCGACCATATGGTAGGTTCTACCGGCGAATGCCAGAACTATGCGCAGGTGCTGAATGCCGAGCAAATGAAGCGCTGGCAACAGGCGCAAACTGCAAAAGATGTGGTAGAAATTCAGACCCTTGCCGATGCAAAAAAGGCAGAGCTTACCAAAAGCAGTGCTAAAAAAACCTGGCGGTTTAAAGCCAATATGGTACGCGATTTTGCCTGGACAAGCAGCCGCAAATACGTGTGGGATGCTATGCCGGCTTACGTAGAAGGCAAAAAGGTAATGTGCATGAGTTTTTACGGTAAAGAAGCCTATAACCTTTGGCGTAAATACAGCACCAAAGTGGTGGCGCATACCATAAAAAGCTATAGCAAATTCAGCATACCCTACCCCTACCCGGTAGCGCAAAGTATTGAAGCCAGCAATGGCATGGAGTACCCTATGATATGCTTTAATTATGGCCGTTGCGAAGCAGATGGCACCTACAGTGAAGCCACCAAATACGGTATGATTGGCGTAATCATTCACGAAGTGGGACATAATTTCTTTCCGATGATTGTGAACAGTGATGAGCGCCAATGGAGTTGGATGGATGAAGGCCTGAACACTTTCACCCAATACCTTTCGGAAGAGTTATTCGACAATAAATATCCTAGTCGCAGAGGTCCGGCGCATCTTATCACAGACTACATGAGGCTGCCAAAAGATCAATTGGAGCCCATAATGACCAATAGCGAGAACATTGTGCAGTTTGGCCCCAATGCTTACAGCAAGCCCGCAACAGGACTGAATATTTTGCGTGAAACCATTATGGGGCGTGAACTTTTCGACTTTTCTTACCGAGAATATTCGCGTCGTTGGGCATTTAAGCATCCCACACCTGCCGATTTCTTTCGTACCATGGAAGATGCAAGTGCCGTAGACCTCGATTGGTTTTGGCGGGGTTGGTTTTACGGTATTGAACCGGTTGACATAGCATTGGACAGTGTAAATGCCTATTTGCTGAATGCGGAAAATGCGCAGGTTACTATGCCGCGTCGTGGCGGCCGCAATGCTTCTATTGACGCACCACTTGGCGATCCTTTTGAGGATATGGCTAAAATAAGAAACCGCGAAAACAAGGATATCAGTTTTGCCACCGATGTTGATACTTCGTTGCGCGATTTTTACTGGTATTACAAGCGGGGATTAAAGAAAGTAAATACCAGCCCGGTCACGCTGGAAGCCCCCGAAGCTGAGCAAATGACTGCTGCCGAAATAGCGGCTTATCAGGGTAAATACTTTTATGAGCTGCATTGCAGCAACAAAGGTGGATTGGTAATGCCGCTGATAGTGGAATGGACTTTTGCCGACGGGACAAAAGAAACCGATCGTATACCGGCAGAAATATGGCGCTTGAATGAAGAGCGGGTAACCAAAGTGTTTGTAAAAAGTAAGGCAGTCACCGGCATTCGCCTTGATCCTATGCGCGAAACTGCGGATATCAATGAAGAAAACAACAAATGGCCCGCGATAGGTGAGCCATCAAAATTCCAGTTGTTTAAGGGTGGTTTCCGCAACCGAAATGCGGGTTCGCCTGTGCCTAATCCTATGCAAAGGGAAATACAATAGGATTTTCAAGCCGTTGTTCGAATACAATCGCCACCTTCCTTAATACAGAGGGTGGCGATTTTCGTAATGACCTAAACTACCGGGCCGGACTGTCTTAAACGATTTCCAGGAATTCATCTCATCAGTTCTGGTCACCCCTGTATTCAATTTGGGAAATCGCTACAGCGGAGACTCAAGCAAGTAGCTGATTGGCAATATATTTAGCCTGCATTCTCTTTTCTACAATCAATCCAAAACATCAGTTATGAAAGACAAATCGCTCAAATCGCTTTTTATCAATGGAATTGCCCTTGCTATTCCCCTTGTGGTAGTTCTCTATGTGTTTTCCAAGCTTTTGAATGTTGCGCATAAAACCATCCGGCCACTTGCGGAAAGCATGGGTGTGGATTCCATATTTGGGAAATTTACCCTTACCATATTTGCTATTGTAGTCATTCTCCTATTTATGCTCTTGTTGGGGGTGTTCATGCAATTTTCATTTGTAAAGTCGCTCCGCGATCAGGTCGAATCCGTTATTATTAAATTTTTTCCGGCGCTCAACAATTTCAAGGCCCTTATGGCCGATCAGTTTAAAGGCGACATCGCTGAATCTGCGTGGAAATCGGTTGTGTTGCGTCAGGGTAAAAAGTACAATTTCGCTTTTTTAGTAGAGGAATCTGAAAATATCGGGGTGTTTTTCGTTTTAGGCAATTCCATTAATGCGGGGAGTACCACATATCTAACCAAGGGCGAGTATACCTATTTTCCTGTGGATGCCATGGCCATGCGCAAATGTTTGAAGCAGAATGGCGTGGATGCGGCAAAGCTTATTGAGAAAACGGCCTCAGTAAGTTAAAGCCGAAGTAGCCAGGCTGTCTTTAATGCATGAAAGGAAAGGAAAAATGCAGGCTTCAAATGGCCATGCCATTCCTTTCTTTAGGATTCTAGAATTTTGCTTTACCCTCGCCACATCGCTGTATTGCACAACTCAAGGCGCATTTCCCCGCTGAATTACAGGCATATCTGTGTCATTTATTCAATACGAGACCTCAGATACTGGATTTTTTTTTCGGCCACAAGGACAGCGATGACTTATTGCCAATATTTACCTAGTTACATTCAAGGATAATTGGCAAAGGCATTTCATATCGGAAGGCTTCTTTTGTTAAGCAAAGCGCCAGTGTCATCATGCTTCAATGTAAACTCCCTGGTTAAGTATGTTTTGAACCAGCAGAAGAGATTAGATTATTGGATAAAAATTAAACCGATTAAAAATCGCATTTATGACAAAAAACAGTTTTTCGTTTCGACACGTTTGGTCGCTACCCCTTAGCGTTCTGCTGCTCATCGGCTGTGGAACCAACAGTAGCGATTCCCCCACTGCCCCAACCGGTAATGCCGGAAGTACAGCGGCAGCCAATGATGAATTTGACCGGACTATTTTGCCCATGACTCCTCCCCCCATTGAGGCAATAACCGTGGAAGATGCCCGTGATGTAACCGCACCTGCGCCATGGGAAGTTAAAGCCCCCAAAGGAGCACCTAATGTTATATTGGTTCTGGTTGACGATTTTGGCTTTGGTATGAGTAGTGCCTTTGGCGGACCTATCCATATGCCGTTTGCCGACAAACTGGCGCAAAACGGCCTACGTTACAATCGTTTTCATACCACAGCATTGTGCAGCCCCACGCGTACTGCCCTGCTAACCGGCCGTAATCACCATAGCAACAATATGGCTGGCATTACCGAGATAGCAACCTCTTTTCCCGGCAATACCGGCCTAAGGCCCAAGTCCATAGCGCAAACGGCTATGATCCTCAAACTAAATGGTTTCAATACCGCCCAGTTTGGTAAAAACCATGAGACGCCAGCCTGGCAAATTCATCCATCCGGGCCTTTCGATAATTGGCCTACCGGGCAAGGGTTCGAAAAGTTTTATGGATTTATGGGAGGGGAAACCAACCAGTTTTTTCCAGGGGTATGGGACGGCACTTCAAGAGCAGAAGTTGATTCCGAAGACCCCAACTACCATTTTACCGTCGACATGACAGATAATGCGATTGAATGGATGAAGTCTCAGCAAAGTATGACGCCCGACAAGCCTTTCTACATGTATTTTGCTCCTGGTGCTTGTCATGCTCCCCATCAGCCGCCAGCCAGCTATCTTGATAAGTATAAAGGTCAATTCGATGAAGGTTGGGATGTGTTGCGCCAGAAAACATTGGCCAGGCAGATTGAAATGGGCGTAGTACCAGCGGGTACAAAATTAGCTCCCAAAGATCCTTTCATAAAAGATTGGGATAAGCTAAGCCCCGCCGAGAAAAAAGTGTACGCCCGCCAAATGGAGGTATATGCCGGATTTGCTGAGCACACCGACGATCAGGTGAGCAGGTTGCATGACTATATTGAGTCCATAGGTGAGTTGGACAATACTGTATTTATATATGTACTTGGCGACAACGGAGCTAGTGCTGAAGGAACGGCTAATGGCTTGCTCAACGAGAACACATATTTTAATGCAATTCCTGAAACAGTGGAAGATTTGGAAAAGCAATTGCCTTTGTTTGGTGGCCGTGAGTCATACGGACATTTTGCCGCAGGTTGGGCTGTTGCTGGTAACACACCATTCAAATGGACCAAACAAGTAGCAGGCGATTTTGGCGGTACCCGCAATGGTATCATAATCGAATACCCGGCTATGATTAAGGATAAAGGACAAGTTCGGTCTCAATTCCACCATGTAATTGACATTACACCAACCATTTTGGAACTGTGTAAAGTGCCAGAGCCAAACATGGTGAATGGTGTGAAGCAGGAGGCAATACAGGGGGTAACAATGGTACCTACTTTTACAAATGCTAATGCACCTGAAAATCATAATACACAGTATTTTGAAATTATTTCAAACCGTGGTATTTATAACGACGGATGGATGGCACGCACCGTACATAAGGCACCTTGGGAAGTAAGTCCAAAGGGACCCTTTAAGGATGATGTATGGGAGCTTTTCAACGTAAAAGAAGATTTTAGCATGAGCACTGATGTAGCGGCAGCCAATCCTGAAAAAGTTGCCGAATTGCGAGCGCTTTTTGCTAAGGAAGCAGTCAAGTATCATGTGTTCCCATTGGATGATCGCAGCATCGAAAGGTTGGATCCGGCACAGGCTGGCAGACCCGATGCCATGGATGGTCGTACCAAGCTTACGTTATACGAAGGCATGGGCGGCTTACAGGAAAATGCTTTTATCAATATCAAAAACCTGAGCAGTACCATAACCGCTTCGGTTGATGTGCCTGCCAAAGCCAATGGCGTAGTGGTAGCCATGGGTGGCAAGTTTGGCGGCTATAGCCTTTACCTGATGAATGGCACGCCCATGTTTACCTACAATTGGGTAGGCAAATCAGAATACGATGTTAGTGCCGGCAAAGCACTAACCGCTGGAAAACATACCGTTCAATTCAAGTTTGATTATGACGGCGGCGGCTTAGGTAAAGGTGGCAACGGCACCTTCTTTATTGATGGTGTTGAAGCCGGTAAAGGCCGCATTGAGAAAACCAATAGCAATATGTTTAGCCTCGATGAAGGAGCAGATGTAGGTATGGACGAGGCAACTAATGTTAGCAGAAAATACAAAGCCGGACGAGCTAGTCGATTTAATGGAAAAATCGAAAAAGTAGAGATTGAAATATTCCCTACTGCTAAAACAACAGCTTATCGGCAGGAGGAGAAAAGAATTAACCGGATGATAGCAGCATACCGCGAATAATTGATTTCTCAGTTTACAAGTTTTACAAAGGGCTCCATTAGGAGCCTTTTGTTTTGCATGGATCCCCCATGTAAAACAAAGGTGATATCGGATTGCCTTTTTGAAGAAATAGCAGGAATGAATATCGCCTACCAATAGGCTTCAATTAACCGAAAGGTGAAAGAAACTGAAAATCATTTGGTTGCTATAACTGCGATTATATATTTGCCGCGGAGAGATGGCAGAGTGGTCGATTGCGGCGGTCTTGAAAACCGTTGACTGTTACAGGTCCGGGGGTTCGAATCCCTCTCTCTCCGCCAACCAAAAACAATGGCCTCCTGCAAGGAGGCTTTTTTGTTTTTGAAGCGTGGCGACTGTTTGCCTTAGCGTAAAAAGCAAAAAAGCATCGGGCGCGCAGCTACCGGCTATTGTTTTTGGTTGAAGCCCCCACCCTTGGGATCGGCGAAGCCAATCCCTTCATCAAGTTGAAGCGTGGCGACTGTTTGCCTAAGTGTAAAAAGCAAAAAACATCGGGAGCGCAGCTACCGGCTATTGTTTTTGGTTGAAGCCCCCCACTCTTGGATCGGCGAAGCCAATCCCTTCTTCAAGTTGAAGCGTGGTAACCTTGTTTACCTAAGCGAAAAAAACAAAAAAGGCATGGGTAGCGCAGCTACTAACTGAGAAACCCTTTAGCTTGAATATCTGTCAGTTTAACTTTCTTTGTCATATTGGAGAGATGCCAGAGCGGTTGAATGGGGCGGTCTCGAAAACCGTTGTGCGGGCAACTGCACCCAGGGTTCAAATCCCTGTCTCTCCGCAAAGTTCCGCGCCTGATATGCGCGGGCTTTTTTATTAGGGTACTTCCATATTGGCCCGGCAATACTTTGTCCTGATGTCAAAGCCATTCGACCAATTAAAAAACATATTGGTCATACTTAACAGGGCAGCTCGTACAAGCTTAAAGCCAGCCGCTACTGTACCACTATTTTTGCGAACGATTAAAGCCTATGAAAACATTCTCGTATGGTGCGTCGTCCATGAGCATTCAGGACGCACTCGATCTTTGCAACAATGATAAAAAGGGTGTCCTCACCGCAGAAGTCCTTACCGCTGTAGAAAACAGCAGGCGTATTGTAGATGATATTGCCAAAGGCGAAGAAGCGGTATATGGTATCAATACCGGGTTTGGCCCGCTGTGCACCACCCGAATTTCGCCCAACGATACGGTAACCTTACAGTACAATATTCTCAAAAGTCATAGCGTAGGTGTAGGCGAACCCGTGGCGCATCGTATTGCCCGCCTCATGCTTATCTTAAAAGTGCAATCGCTGGCCAAAGGTCATTCCGGCATTCAGGTACAAACGCTTGAGCGTATCATGTGGCATATTGAGCAGGATATTATTCCCATGGTTCCCGTGCAGGGTTCGGTGGGTGCAAGCGGCGATTTGGCGCCATTAGCGCATCTTTTTTTACCCCTCATTGGCCTAGGTACCGTTTGGTATAAGGGTAAATGGACAGCCACCGCCGAAATGATGCAGGCTGAAGGAATTGGTCCCATTGCCCTTGGCGCCAAGGAAGGACTAGCGCTAATTAATGGTACGCAGTTTATAGCCGCTCACGGTATAGAAGTGGTTAGCCGCCTGCAAAGTGTATTGAGCCATGCCGATCTTATTGCTGCCATGATGCTGGAAGGATTGCTTGGTTCAGCCATGCCTTTTCGCCCCGAAGTGCATCAGCTGCGCCCCTATGCCGGCAACCAACATGTGGCGATGCGCATGGCCCTGCTGCTCAAAGATTCTGAGCTCGTGCATTCGCATGAGCATTGCAACCGCGTGCAGGACCCTTACTCGTTACGCTGTATACCACAAGTACATGGTGCTTCGCGTAATGCATGGCTGCACCTGAAAGAAATGCTTACCATCGAAATCAATTCCGTTACCGATAATCCGATTATACTGCCCAATGGCGAAAGCATTAGCGCGGGTAATTTTCATGGCCAACCCATGGCGATGCCGCTGGATTACGCCTGTCTTGCGGCCAGCGAAGTAGGCAATATTGCGGACCGCCGCATTTACTTGTCGCTTACCGGCATTGCCAATAATGTACCGCGGCTTTTAATGAAAGATACCGGACTCAATTCTGCCTTTATGATGCCGCAGTACACCAGCGCTGCCCTCGCTAGTGAAAACAAGACGTATTGCTTTCCCGCAAGTGCTGATAGTATTCCTACTTCCTTAGGTCAGGAAGACCATGTGAGCATGGGGAGCATCAGTGGTAGAAAAGCGCTGCGCGTGGTGGAAAATGTAGAAAAGATATTGGCCATAGAATTAATGAATGCCGCTCAGGCATTTGATTTTCATAAGCCCTTGCAGTCGGGAAAAGTAATAAATGATATGTACCATTATGTGCGCACCAAAATAGAACATGCCGATACCGACCGGGTATTTGCTTACGACATTCAGGCGGCTCACGATATCATCAGTAGTGGGCAATTGATGCAAATAAGCCGCACCAACAACGCCATAGCAACACCGTTTGATCAACAATTTGAAAGCTTAGCCTAATGAATTTTCAGCAAGCCATACAGCAGGGCATACCTGCTACCCTGCCCCAACCAATGCCAATACCGGCAGATGCGAACCGCGCACCTAAACGCGCCGAAGTATTAACGCTGGCAGAGAAAAAACTGGCCGTGCAAAATGCACTGCGCTATTTTCCTGAGGATTGGCATGCCATCCTTGCTACCGAATTTGCAGAAGAACTGGATACCTATGGCCGCATTTACATGTATCGTTTCAAACCCGAATACGAAATGTATGCACGGCCTATTGACGCCTATCCGGCCAAATGCCAGGAGGCTGCAGCCATTATGCTCATGATTCAAAACAATCTCGATCCGGCGGTAGCACAGCATCCTTATGAATTAATTACCTATGGTGGCAACGGAGCGGTATTTCAAAACTGGGCGCAATACCTGCTTACCATGCAGTACCTCAGCCGTATGCATCGCCACCAAACCCTGCACATGTACTCCGGGCATCCCATGGGTTTGTTTCCTTCATCGCCGGAAGCACCGCGGGTGGTGGTTACCAATGGCATGATGATTCCTAATTATTCTAAACCATCGGACTGGGAGCGCTACAATGCATTGGGCGTAACACAGTATGGCCAAATGACAGCCGGTTCTTACATGTATATCGGGCCGCAAGGCATTGTGCATGGTACTGCCATTACCGTTATGAATGCTTTCAGAATGCGATTACCGAAAGGTGAATCAGCTGCGGGAAAAATATTTTTGACTGCAGGGCTTGGCGGCATGAGTGGTGCACAGCCAAAGGCCGGCAATATTGCAGGATGCATAACGGTATGCGCCGAAGTAAATTGGAAAGCAGTAGAAAAAAGGCACCAACAGGGATGGGTTGACGAAGTAATAACCAATATGGATGCGCTGGTGCAAAGGGTTCAACAGGCACAGCGACAAAGCGAAATAGTATCACTTGCTTTTCATGGAAATGTGGTAGAGGTTTGGGAGCGTTTTTACGACGAAAATATTTTTGTACATCTGGGTTCGGATCAAACTTCATTGCACAATCCATGGTCGGGCGGTTACTACCCTACCGACCTTAGTGTTGATGATGCCAACCACATGATGGCGCATGCGCCGGAAGAATTTAAGAAGCATGTGCAACAAACCCTGCGCCGTCATGCCGCTGCGATAAATAAACATGTAAGCCGTGGCACCTACTTTTTTGATTATGGCAATGCATTTTTACTTGAAGCCTCACGTGCCGGTGCAGATGTAATGGCTGAAAATGGTATCGATTTTCGTTATCCTTCTTATGTGCAGGATATTCTCGGACCCAAATGTTTCGATTATGGTTTTGGCCCTTTCAGATGGGTATGCAGTTCCGGCACCGATGCTGATTTGGAGGCAAGCGATGCTATTGCCTTACAGGTGATGCGTGACATAATGGCTACTGCACCACCGGAAATAACGGAGCAAATGCAGGACAATATCAGTTGGATAGCACAAGCCAAAGCCAACAAATTAGTAGTAGGCTCCAAAGCAAGAATTTTGTACAGCGATGCAGAAGGCCGTGCAAAAATTGCATCCGCTTTTAATCAGGCTATTGCCGAAGGGAAAATTTCGGCACCTATTGTTTTAGGTCGCGATCATCATGATGTAAGCGGCACCGACTCACCCTTTCGCGAAACGAGTAATATTTATGATGGCAGCAAGTTTACCGCCGATATGGCCATCCATAATGTAATTGGCGATAGCTTTCGCGGTGCTACCTGGGTAAGCATTCATAATGGTGGCGGCGTGGGTTGGGGCGAAGTGATAAATGGTGGATTTGGTATGTTGCTTGATGGTTCCGATGAGGCTGAACAACGCTTGCGCAAAATGCTTTTTTTCGATGTAAACAATGGTATAGCCCGCAGAAGTTGGGCAAGAAATAAAGAAGCAAGATTTGCTATAGAAAGAGAAATGAAACGCAGCCCGGACTTTGTAGTTACCCTGCCTTCATTAGTAGCGGATGATATCCT
>JAHEMO010000227.1 GCA_024643625.1 Chitinophagaceae bacterium | reverse complement strand
ATTTTTTGCTATTGCTTTTACGCACCAGCACTGTCATATCTTTTATTTGAATAAGTTCAAGGTTACGACCGGCTAAAGTGAATACGTCGCCCTGATCGAGCCGGCTTACAAACCATTCTTCAATATGCCCTACATAGCCGCCGCTCATCATCTTTACTGTAAGCATGGCATCGCTTACAATAGTGCCAATATTCATGCGGTGTCGCAAGGCTAATTTTCGGTTACGAATTCGATAAACACCCTGCTCATCCTTTTCCAGCTTTTTGTAGTCATCGTATTGCTCCAGCGCCCGGCCACCATACAGTAAATGCAACATAGTTTGTTGCCATTCTTCTTCCTGCATATCGGCAAAACACCAGGTGCTTTTTATGGCGGGAAGAATTTCATCGGGCCTAAATCCTTCACCTACAGCTATTGTACATAAAAACTGCATCAGCACGTCAAAACATAGTGTGAGCGGATCGCGGCTTTCAATCATATTGGCTTCAATAGCAGTGGTAAGTGCCGCCACCTCCACTAACTCAAGACTATGGGTGGGTAAAAAGTAAATATTGCTGATTTCGCCCGGGCTATGTCCAGCGCGCCCGGCCCGTTGCAGAAAGCGTGCAACGCCCTTTGGAGAACCCACCTGAATAACGGTATCCACCGGTCTGAAATCGACGCCCAGATCAAGGCTTGCTGTGGCCACTACTGCCTTCAAAGTTTCAGTGTGCAATGCATCTTCCACCCACAACCGCAGTTCCTGCTCAATGCTGCCGTGATGCAAGGCCATGGCGCCGGCCAGTTGTGGTGCCACATCAAGCAGTGTCTGGTACCAGCGCTCGGCCATGCCGCGGGTGTTTATGAAAATAAGGGTGGTATTGCTTTTTTCAATTATGGGTATTAGTCGGTGTGCCAATTTTATGCCCAAATGCCCCGACCAGGGATATTTTTCAATCTCTTCGGGTATAATAGGGTGCACGGCAATGTCTTTGTGTATTTCGGCTTTCACCATTACCGGTTGTATGCCTTTTGCCAATAAGGGATGATGCAATACAGACGCTGCTTCATCAAGATTACCAATCGTAGCGCTAATGCCCCAGATAGCAGGCCATGGCTGATGCAACATACACATGCGATGCAAGAGGTAAGCTATGGCCAACTCCACCTGCACACCCCGCTTGCTGCCTATTAGTTCGTGCCATTCATCTACCGCAATGGTCTTAAGATCAGCAAACAATTCAGCATTGTTTTTGGTAGCCAGTAGTAATTGCAAACTCTCCGGCGTGATAATGAGTATTTCCGGCATTTGCCGGCGCTGACGTGTTCTTTCGTTGGCAGTGGTATCGCCATTGCGAACGCCTACCTGCCAGGGCAGGCCGATACCTGCAAGTGCTTGCTGCATGGCTCGCCCAATATCTTTTGCCAATGCGCGAAGCGGCGTAATCCAAAGCAGTTGTAATCCATTGTTTTTAACCTGCCAGTTGCCGGGGTGCTGATCAATAAAATTAATGACCGTGCCCAGAAAGACGGAGAATGTTTTACCACAACCGGTAGGCGCATTTACAATGCCCGAACGACCATTTGCAATATGCTCCCATGTAGCTGATTGAAAAGGAAAGGGCTGCATACCGGCATCGGCCAGCCAGTTTGCTATTACGGCTGTTCCGGTGCCCAACGATTTTTCAGCTACTACTTTTCCTTTTGCCACTATTGCGAGATTAACCAATGCCCGGCCAAACTGTTGAAAGGTCGAAACATGGCAGCAAATAAAACACAACAATTTTGAGCAAAAAGATTTGTTTAAGCCAAAATTATTAGTAATATTGCCAAAATTGATAGTATGAGTTTCGCCGGTAAAAATCTGAAATATCTCCGCAAACAAAGAGGCTGGACGCAGGACGATTTAGCCAATAATCTAGATATTAAGCGAAGCCTTGTAGGTGCCTATGAGGAAGAGCGTGCCGAGCCACGCCTTGAAGTGGCGGAAAAGATGTGTCAGATTTTCAAAATAACCCTCGAAGATTTCTTTCTGAAACAGTTGGCAGAGGAAAGCACTAACTATCTGGCGCAGCGCAGGCGTATGAAGATGGCTACCGAAAGAAGCAATATCACTTTTGTGCCGGTAAAAGCTGCCGCAGGATATTTGGCCGGTTACAATGATCCTGAGTTTGTAGAAGAGCTAAACACCTTTACACTGCCTATGATGGGGCCCGGCGAATACCGCGCTTTCGAGATAATTGGTGATAGTATGTTGCCTACCCCAAGTGGTAGCGTAATAGTAGGAGAGAAGGTAGATGACTTTGAGGCGATAAAGGCCAATAACGCCTATATCGTAGTCAGCCGTACCGATGGCATTGTGTACAAACGCATTCAAAAACAGGGCCGCACAAAAGCTACGCTAACCATGGTTAGTGATAATCCCAATTATCCACCTTACCAAATGAACATGGATGATATAGCTGAAGTATGGCGGGCACAGATGGTTATCAGCCGGCCACCGGAAAAACCCATTTGGGACGTTAACCAGCTTTCAGAGGTTGTAGACTCACTGCAGCAGCAAGTAAAAGACTTGAAGAAAAACCTTAGATAATCCATCCCTAAGCAGGGAAACTCCACCACCTAAACAAACGGGCAGCCCTTGGGCAGCCCGTTGCGGTATAAGAATGTATCGGGGTTAGATGAGCAATAGCGCATCACCGTAGGTAAAGAAATTGTATTTGTCCTTGATCGCTTTTTTGTAAGCTTCCATAACCAAATCGTAGCCGGCAAAGGAGGCTGCCATAATCAGCAGGCTGGTTTTAGGCAGGTGAAAGTTGGTAACCAATGCATCGGCAATATTGAATTCGTAAGGCGGATGAATAAACATATTGGTCCAGCCTTCGGAGGGCTTCAGCAGTTTTTCTGCGGTAAAAGACGATTCAAGCGCTCTCATTGTTGTGGTTCCTATAGAACAAATACGATGCTTGCCGGTACGGGCATTGTTAACGATACGACAGGCCGTGTCGTCAATGCGATAGTATTCAGCATCCATTTTATGCTTGCTCAGGTCTTCTACTTCAATGGGTCGAAAGGTACCCAGTCCTGTATGCAGGGTAACTTCCGCAAAACGAATGCCTTTTATTTCGCAACGCTTAATCAGCTCTTTGCTAAAATGTAAACCAGCTGTTGGGGCGGCAACTGCACCCTCGTGCTTGGCATATACCGTTTGGTAACGCTCGCGGTCTTCGGCATCAGGTTTACGCTTGATATACTTGGGCAGCGGGGTTTCTCCCAGCAGATCAAGCAGTCCGCGAAACTCGTCATCGGATCCTTCGAAAAGGAACTTGATGGTTCGGCCGCGGCTTGTAGTATTGTCTATTACTTCGGCAACCAATTCTTCGTTTTCGCCAAAATACAGTTTGTTACCCACCCTTATTTTTCGGGCAGGGTCCACTATCACATCCCAAAGCCTGTTAGGCTTGTTCAGTTCGCGCAGCAGAAAAACCTCAATATTGGCACCCGTTTTTTCCTTCTTGCCATACATGCGGGCTGGAAACACCTTGGTATTATTTACTACAAAAACATCCTTGTCGTCAAAATATTCAAGAATATCCCTGAAATGTTTGTCTTCCATGGTTCCGGTTTTCCGGTTCACCACCATCATGCGGGCATCTTCTCTTTTTTTTGTGGGGTGCTGGGCAATAAGGTTAAGGGGAAGTTCAAACTTAAATTGGGTAAGCTTCATAAATTATTCAGTGCTTTTGATTGAATCAGCCCCAGTTTTCACCAGCAAATACCGTAAGCAGTATTAACCAGATACAATTTGGGGAAGTATAATTTTCAAGGGGGGCAAAAGTAAGGGCTAACCGTGCAGGTATCAACTTCTGCTTGTTCAAATTTAGCCAACAAAGGCTGAAAAATGGATTTGCGCCAAAGGCCGGCGGCTATATTTGATACATGCTTCCTCCATTTTCTTTTTACCAATTGCAGACCAGAAGCGGTTCCGAGGGTCTCGAGGTTTGGGATGCCTGCCGCCGCAAGTGGCTGCAATTAACCCCCGAGGAAATGGTTCGCCAACAACTGATACAGCATCTTTATCAAGTTTGCCATGTGCCTTTGTCGTTAATGTCAGTAGAGAAGTCGCTGAAAGTGGGGGAGCGGCTGCGTCGCTTTGACCTTTGTGTTTGGGCTTCGGATGGTTCCATTTGGCTTTTGGCGGAATGCAAGGCGCCGGAAGTATTGCTTTCACCTTCAGCCCTTAGCCAGGCATTGAGTTATGTATCGGAGTTGGGATGCCGACACCTTTTACTATGCAATGGCCACCAAAATATCTGCTGGCAAATGGAAGCTACGCCTCAGCTTCAAATTGAATGGCCATCCTTTCCGAAAACAAAAAGCCCTCACCGGTAGGTAAGGGCTTTCACTATTTTTTCCGAAGCGCTATTATGGGAAAATACCCAGTTCTATATAGGCGGTGGCTACTTTGTTTATGGCTACCACATACGCCGCAGTCCGCATATCAGGAATATCTGGATTGGCTCTCCATGTAGCCATCACTTCATTTGTGGCATTAATCATAGTTTCCTCTAAACCGGAGTAAACCAAATCAACCTCGCCAGGACCTTTCAGCAACATTTCACGCTCATGATCATCGAGCGTTTTTCCACGCAAGGCTTCCACTTCACGCAACAACATCCGGTTTACGTTTTCGGTTAGTCGCTTTTCCATCCGGCCGGCTCTAACATGGCTCAGGTTTTTCAGCCATTCGAAATAAGAAACGGTTACGCCACCCGCATTCAAATACATATCGGGAACAAGTAAAATGCCTTTTTTGGCAAAAACCTCGTCGGCATATGGTGTGCAGGGTCCGTTGGCCGCTTCGCCAATTACTTTTGCCTTTACATCATCGGCATTGGTTTCGTTTATTACATTTTCGAGTGCCGCAGGAATCAGGATATCACATTCCAATGTTAGTGCGTCTGTAGATTTTGCCAGGTTGGTCGCTCCCGGAAAGTTAAGTATACTGCCCGTTTGTTTGCGATGCAGAAACACTTCTTCTTCGTTTAATCCTTCAGCGTTGTACACAGCTCCCTCATATTCCGCTATGCAAATTACTTTCGACTTGCCTTTTGTGCGGAAGTACTTGGCAGCATGGTAGCCCACATTTCCGAGACCTTGAACCACTACAGTTTTGTCTTTCAAACCCGGTGTAATACCACGTTTGGACATTTCTGCTTCCATATTAAAGACTTCGCGAATGCCATAAAAAACGCCAAGTCCTGTAGCCTCTTTTCTGCCACGAATGCCGCCCTGTGTTACGGGCTTCCCTGTTACGCAGCCAAGGCCATCAATTTCACCCGGCTTAAGCGCCGTATAGGTATCAGCAATCCAGGCCATTTCGCGTTCGCCGGTGCCATAATCGG
>JAHEMO010000226.1 GCA_024643625.1 Chitinophagaceae bacterium | reverse complement strand
TAAACTCCGAAGCATAAACCTTGATCAACTCCCGAAAATCGACACGATCTTCTGCGGTATAGAAAAATGTAGCTTTTCTACCATCTGCCTGTAATTCTACTTCGGCCAGTTTCATCTTTAAATTTTGCTGGCGGGCAATAGCACGGCTTCGCACCAGGGTATCGCGTTCGCGGGCTTTGCTTTCCTTCCACTTGTCTATGTCCATGGAAGAAGATTTGCGGATGATTTTTTTTATTTCCGGCGATGATTCGGGTATACCGCGTTTTTTCAATTGAAGTCGCACCAACTCGCCGCATAGCGACACTTCGCCGACATCAATACCCGATACGCCTTCTACGGTTACCATTTCCCCCTTATCAAAGCGATGCAGAAAAGGGTTTCTGAAATATTCTTTGCGGCTTCCGCTATTAAAACTTATTTCTACAACACGACAATCGGTCTCGGGATCGCTAAATGGCAAATTTTGCAACCAGTCATGCACATTCATGCGGTTGCATCCGCCAGTACTGCATCCGCCATTGCTTTGGCATCCATTTGGTTTCCCGGTTCCACAACTTCCACAGCCCATATGCTATCTTTAATCTGCTTATTAAAATTATCCAGTGCTGCGTCGTTCATGCAGCCATTGGTGCCCCGATAAAGGAATCCTTTTGCAGAAAAAATGTAGTGAAACGCAGCTGATAATTCATTTGCAGCACAGTGCTGAATTAGCCTGTATTTGCTTGCCCTTTGGCAGAAATGCCGGGGTGTATATTAAGAACCCTATTGTCATGGCGACGTTAGGATATTGTTCTTCTCTTGCTTTATCGCTCGCTTCTACTTCAATCGCTCCATCAAAAAAATAACCGTTATATATGGGTACGGCCCGCCGGTAAGGGCTACAACCGCTTAAACCAAAAGTAAAGGTTTTGGGATATGGCCGTAGATTTTGCTTAAAAATGACCCTGCATTGGGCTGCCAAATCTTGCCGTCAACTCAAAATCAACTTCTCCCGGTTCAGCACAATGCTTTGTATTTTTAGCGTGAGCGCATGAAAAAGCAATTTAGGATTGGCGTTGCGTTCAATGTAATAAATGGCCTGCTCCAACTCCTCCGCCACGGCTTTTTGCTGCGCAATACCGGCAATTGTATTTAGCTTTTTGGCAAATTCAATTTCATCGGGCGGCAAGGGCAAATCTGCATTTGGCATCATGCGCAGCCTTACGCTGGCCTCGATAATTTCAAGAAAATACCGTAGCAGTTGCTTTTGCTTTTCGCGGCCAATACCGCTAACAGCTTGTACAAACCGGGCTTGCATGGCAAAGCCCTCACGGCTACGGCTGCCGCGTACCAGCGCAGCATTCAGCCATTCGCGCAGGGTGCTGTTCCAGTCGTGGTCGGTATGATCCAGCAGGTACAAAGCCTCATTATAACTGCCATGGCTCATACGGGCAGTGGCCTGCATATCGGCCGGCGATTTGCCGGTTTTTAAGGCAAGGGCAAGTGCAATGGCCTCGGTGTCTATGGGGGGTATGCGTATTACCTGGCAGCGACTAACTATGGTGCCCAATACATCGTTTTCATTATCAGACGCCAGTAGAAACAAAGTGTCTTCCGGAGGCTCTTCAATCAGTTTCAGCAATTTATTGCCAGCGCCACCCAACAATTCGGGCATCCACATCACCAGCACTTTATAGCTGCCTTTAAAGCTGCGCAGATTTAGTTTTCTGATGATATCGTTGCATTCTTCAACAGAAATATTGCCCTGCTTATTGTCGGCTTTTATAAACTGCAGCCAATCGTAGAGCGAACCGTAGGGAGTAGTATTGATAAACTGTCGCCACTCTGCGGCAAACTCGGTGCTGATAGCTGTTTTTTTCCCCTCGGCTTTTACCACGGGGTAGCTAAAGTGCAAATCGGGATGCTGAAGGCTGAGGGCTTGCGTATCCCAGGCAAAACCGCCTGCGGTGCCGGCATCCTGCTCAGTTGGTGCCCCAAAAAGATCGGGCGTTGGTGCGGGTGCTGCCGCGTTGCGCAGGCTTACAACATATTGCGCAAATCCAATAGCCAGGGGTAAAACACCGCTGCCTTGCCTACCGGTGAGCAATACGGCATGCCCCAACCGGTTATGTTCCACCAAATCTACCAAATGTTGCTGCAAGGCCACCTGCCCAATTACCCCGGGAAAAACCATGCCTGCAATATAGCCGCCACTAATTGATGTGCCAATTACAAATAAAAAAAGCCGGCAACACTTTAGCTGCCGGCTCTCTGTATCAATTTTCGATTACTTCAGATACTGAACTATTTCATCGTCCATGGGCTTCACTTTGCTGGGAAAATGGGCAATTAATACGCCATTTTCATCCAGCAGGAACTTATTGAAATTCCAGCTGACACTGGCATCCAATACGCCGTTCTCGCTCTTGTTGGTAAGCCATTTGTACAGCGGGTGTACATCGCTTCCTTTTACACTAACCTTGGCTGCCATAGGAAAGGAAACTTTGTAATTTTCCTCGCAAAATTCTTTAATGTCGGCATTGGATCCCGGCTCCTGACCGCCAAAATTGTTGGCGGGAAAGCCTATTACAACGAGTTTGCCTTTGTACTGCTCATACAAAGCTTCCAGATCTTTGTACTGAGGGGTGTAGCCACATTTGCTTGCCGTATTCACTACCAAAATTTTCTTGCCTTTATACCGGCTAAAGTCAATGGTTCCTCCGTCAATACTCTCAACCTTAAACTGGTGTATGCTTGCCGGTGCCGCAAAAACCGCTGCCATAAGCATGGTCATTATCAATTTCATCATGTGTTATCTGATTTTTGTTATGAACATCATTTTCGGGGGGAAAGTTCGCTGAAAGCCTAAACTGAATGTGCAAAGGCAAGACTTATTAGCGAAAGGCTAACACCCGGAATACGCAATAGCTGATGGCCGCAGGCTTCCATAGTAGCGCCGGTAGTGATTACATCGTCCACAAGCAGCAATTTCTTTCCGGCCAACTGGTCGGCATTATTGAGATCAAAAACTTCTGCTACGTTAAGCCACCGATCTATCCGGGATTTACGGGTTTGGGTTTCAGTATGGCGGGTGCGCATTACTGCCACTGGTGCCACCGGTATTTGCAATACTTCGCCCATACCTTCTGCCAAAAGCAGTGCCTGATTATATCCCCGCTTTTTCAGTTTGTTCCGGTATAGCGGTAAGGGTACAAGGGCATCCGGCATTGGATAATGAGGAGCTTGCAGTAAGAGGTTGCCCATCCATCTACCCATAAATCGCGCCACATCCTGCCGGTTTTTATATTTAAAAGCATGAATAACATGCTGTACTACGCCCCCCGATACAAAAAAGAGAAGGGCGTCTGCTCGCTGAATAGGAAGCCTACCGGCAAAAAGATTGGTAATGGGGCTATTGCTTACTCTTTCGCTGTGGGTGGCAGGCAGCAGTCGCAGGCAATTGCCGCAAAGTGGTTGCGTGAGTGCATGCATGGGGTTGCCACAGCCCACACAAAACACCGGGTATACCAATCTTGACAGTTGGTGCAGGGCATACGCGGGCAACGATAAACGCGATGTTGTTGGCATGGTGTAATTGCAAGGGAAAATTACAATGCCTGCGCCGTATATAAAAGCGCAAAACAATGATAATCGCCGTTAAAATAAAAGCTGATAAAGGTCTTCCACTTTTGAAACATTCACAACTTCAATGCCTGTATTTTTACTCTTAACGGTAGCAATGGCCGACACATATATCTTCTCAAAACCAAGGCGTGCAGCTTCGGCAATACGTTGTTCGAGGCGATTAACCGCTCTTATTTCGCCGCTCAATCCCACTTCGCCCGCAAAGCAATAATGCGGGGGTACCGCCACATCGTTGTAAGAACTCAGCAGTGCAATCATGGCGGCGAGGTCGCTTGCAGGATCCTCAATACGCAGACCCCCGGCAATATTCAGAAACACATCACGCCCGCCAAACTGAAAGCCACCTCTTTTGTCGAGTACAGCCAACAGCAATTGCAGCCTGCGCATATCGAAGCCCGATGCTGTTCGTTGGGGTGTGCCATACACACTTGGCGTCACCAATGCCTGTACTTCTACCATAAGTGGTCGTATGCCTTCCATAATTGCTGCAATGGCACTGCCACTTAAGTCTTCGTCTTTGCGGTGCAGAAGCATTTCGCTCGGATTGCTCACCGGACGCATGCCTCGGTCTGTCATTTCGTAAATGCCCAATTCGCTGGTACTGCCATAGCGATTCTTAAGGGTGCGTACCATGCGATAGGCATAGTGGCGGTCGCCTTCGAATTGCAGCACGGTGTCTACCATATGCTCTAAAATTTTTGGACCGGCTATTTGTCCATCTTTGGTAATATGGCCTATTAACATTACCGTGGTAGCCGTTTCTTTGGCAAAGCGGATAATATCGGCCGTGCTTTGGCGTATTTGCCCCACAGAACCGGCCGCGCCCTCCAGCATGGGCGACTCCAGAGTTTGAATGCTGTCGATAACTACAAGATCAGGCTTTATCTTCTTGGCTTCGCCCAACAGGTTTCTTGTATCTGTGTCGGTAAGCAAATAAAAATTGTTATGCGGATTGGCTATCCGCCCTGCCCGCCATTTAATCTGCGCAGCACTTTCTTCGCCGCTCACATAAAGGGTTACCAAATCGGCTTGCTGAAGCGCTACCTGCAGCAAAAGCGTGCTTTTTCCAATGCCCGGTTCGCCGGCAAGCAATACTACAGCGCCCGGCACCAATCCACCACCCAATACCCGGTTCATTTCCTGATCCTGCAAAGGGGATCGCTGCTGCTCATCGGCCGAAATATCGGCCAGTTGAATAGCAGTTTTACTGCCCTGCTCGCTTACCCAGGCGGAGGCTTTTCCCGCTGCTGATTTTGGCGCAAGCGGCTCCTCCATCATGGTATTCCATTGCTGGCAAGATGGACATTTTCCTACCCATTTGGTGCTTTCGTGGCCACAGTTTCGGCAAAAAAATACGGAGCGGGTTTTGCTGGACAAGTCATTGATTTTAAGGGCGAAAAATAAGCCAATCAGGGTTCTTTCAGACCCGGTTTTGTAGTGAAGAGGGCGAAAATGAGGCTATTAGGCAAAAAAAAGACCGGGTGTAGAAACACCCAGTCCGTTTACTTACTAACCCATTAAATTCTGTTGCTAAATTACAAAAAGAGGGCATATCGCAAAATAAAATTTTGGGTTTTGCCTTGTCAATTTGTGTCTCGTGGGACTTCCGTCTCGTTTGCACATAATTGTAAACTATTGGCCCTCAAACCATTACTAAAAGTGAAACCTGTCCCCAACCGGCAATGTTTCAATTTGCCAAAAAAATAAAAAAAAATATCCAGCGGGCACCTGGCTTTGCTTAGCCGGCTATTTGGCGGAGTGACGAAATAGCAGCCTGT
>JAHEMO010000225.1 GCA_024643625.1 Chitinophagaceae bacterium | reverse complement strand
CCGGCTTTCATCGCATCATCTACCCGGTATATTTCATCGCTTATTTCCGGTATGCGGTGGCTGATATAGCTAAACAGATGATAGTGGAAGGCACGGTAAAATTCTCCTGCCTTATCAGGTGCAGCCACTAACATTTTTATGCGTTGGTGCAAATTATCCATTTGCTTGCCGGCCTCAATGCTGGCAAATTTTGGCTTGTTGCGCGGTCCATATTGAGCGGTTTTTAAATCGAGGGTCAATATTTCACTCTTGCCATCTGTGCCTTTTACTTTCTTAAAAAAGCCTTGTCCGGTTTTATCGCCCAACCAGTTATTGTCAAGCATTTTTTGCAGCCATTCCGGTATAGCAAAAATTTCTTTTGCTTCATCATCAGGGCAATTTTGTGCTACACCCTGCGCCACTTTTACCAGCGTATCTATCCCCACCACATCGGCGGTGCGGAAGGTGGCACTTTTGGGCCGCCCAAAAGCAGGACCGGTGAGGGCTTCCACATCATCAATGTTCATACCCAATTGATCCATCACTTTATAGATGGCCATGATGCTGAATACACCGATGCGGTTGGCGATGAATGCAGGCGTGTCTTTGGCCAGTACCGTGGTTTTGCCCAGATAGCGATCGCCATAATCCATCAAAAAATCGACAATAGACGGCTCCGTTTCAATAGTGGGAATTATCTCTAACAACCGCAGGTAGCGCGGTGGATTGAAAAAGTGTGTACCGCAAAAATGTCTGCGGAAATCATCGGTTCGCCCCTTTGACAGCATATTGATGGGTATACCAGAGGTATTGCTGGTAATGAGTGTTCCGGGTTTTCGGAATTGCTCTACCTGTTCGTATATGATTTGCTTGATATCAAGCCTTTCTACCACTACTTCTATAATCCAATCGCAGGTGGCAATATCCTTCATGTTGTCGGTGAAGTTGCCCGTGCGAATGCGTTTCACTACGTCTTTGGTAAATACCGGTGCAGGATTGCTCTTTATTGCAGCCGTCAGCGCATCATTCACCAACTTGTTGCGCTCGGCAGGTTTGGTGCTTTCTTCCGCGCCTTTTGGCACCATGTCCAGCAGTAAAACAGGTAGTCCAATGCCTGCAAAATGACAAGCAATTCGGCTGCCCATGACGCCGCTACCTAGCACGGCTACTTTCTTTATTGTTCTGTTCATATGGTTCAATTTTTCCGTAGTGGGAGCACGAAATAAAAGCAAAATAGTTGCATAGACAACTATTTTTAGGTTAAGAATGCTAAACACCCGTAAACACAAAAGCATGGCCGAAACCATGCTTCTATTTCCTTGTCCTATCAGTTTATTGCATTCGTGCCAGATAAGAAGTGCTCCGCACAACCAAGGAAGAATGCTCTTTCATAAGTTCCTGGGCTTTTTCCTCGCTTCCCATTACTGACACTAATTCTTTACGCCATTTTACATTTTCGGGACTAATATCCCAGTCCATATCGCCAATACCACCCTTCATTCCCCATATGAACATATAGTCCCATTACCGGTTTCAAATGCCAGCTCCATTTCAGGACCAGGGGTACCCGCTTTTGCGCCGGCTTTCTTATAGTAGTCGTTTACAATTTGTCTCGCCCGTCCTGCCTGACCTGACGCATAATCCACCAAAACAATGCGTTTCCATTGCGGGTTTACATACTTTTTTGCTTGTGCATCGCTTTGCGCATTTGCGCCAAGGCCGATAGCCATAAATAACATTACGAGACTACACATTTTCTTCATGGTAAAACAGTTTTGATTAAAAAAAGATAGGCGTGAAAGTGTGGTTGTGGGTACCGGCTACGTTGCAAAAACTTGTCACAGTTAAGTCCGGAACAATTGATAATCAAGCTTAATAAGACATCATCATTGGGCTGACAAATTGATGGTTGATGTAATCAGTTTACATGGCTTTTGCAAATGAAAACACCCATTTGGTATTCAAAAAGTTATCAGATATCCTTTGCTATGTAGTTGATTTTAATGGCTATTCGCAAAAACGCAGGAAAAAAATAAGCTTATCGGAACAAAATATTTTGCACAGCCTTTGTTTGCCATAATCGTATTTACTTTCATAATCAGTCTTCATCATATGTTGAAAGAAATACATGGTTATGCCTGAACTGCATTTTGCTTTTGGCGTGCACCGTGTCAATCTCACCAATTAACCAAGTGACTGATTTTCGTAGATTTGCAAAAACTATTATACGATATGAAATCAAGATTTTACCTACTTATTGGTGCTTCAGCCTTTTTAATGGCATGTGGAAGCGAAAACAGTTCCTCTACAGCCACCACAGAAACATCGACAGCAACAACAACAGAAACAACTGCACCTGCAACACCTACAGCACCTGCGCCTGCAGCGTTTGATAAAACGGTTAGCTATGAAAAAATAAATATCACCATTTCGTCTGCCAATACTTCAGATGACAACTCATTTACTGTAACAACAACCGGATTAAGCGCAAGCAATATGACGGGAGAAAAATTTAGCATAAAAGGAGCAGTGACTGATGTGCTGATTGATGATTTAGATGGTGATAATTCACCGGAGTTTTTTGTAATCGGTCGCTCTGCTGCTGGTGGTTTGGCCAGTGTTCAGGTTTTTTCTACGTTCAATCAGAAGTCTTGTGGCATGGTCAATTTTCCTGACCAATCTGCGAATCCCGATGTGACCAGTGCATTTAAAGAAGGGGATGAATACATGCCCGTGGAAGGCATTTTTGTTATGCGCTTCCCTTTGTATGAAAATGGTACAAAAACAGAAAAGACAAGGCAGTTACAGTTTAAATTGAAGCCGGGTGAAGCCATGAAGCAATTGGTTTTCAGCAAGAAGATTGAATACTAAGATTTTCCCAATGCTTAATTAGACCGGCTTTTTGCCGGTTTTTTTTTGCCCATAACCGCCGAAATGATGTAGCCTGGTACCCATACATGTACATTATTTGTTGAGATATTTCTCAAAAAGTTCAAACAGTTTTCAAACGATGTTGTTTCTATATCTCGATTGTAAGTGACCGTAAGGCGGGTAAAATGGACGGATATCAGTTAAACTATTAATATTCAGAAGGTTATGGGAAGGATGGTTTTCGTGTTTTGGATATGTATGGCCTATGGGCTGGGGGTTAATGCACAGCCTTCGGCGGTTGTAACCATTTCGATCGAAGGTGTTTCCTCGGCTAGCGGAAAAATAATGATGGCACTTTTTAAACAGGCCGATGGCTTTCCGTTTACGCATCAAAAAGCATACAAACTGAAGCAGATCAATGCAACTCCTGGTACCCATACTGTTCGGTTTACCGATCTGGAACCGGGCACCTATGCCTTTGCAGTGTACCATGATGAAAATGGCGATAGTAAGCTTAACACGAATGCCTTCGGTGTTCCAAAGGAAGGATATGGATTCAGTAACAATGTGCGACCAAAATTTAGTGCACCCGATTTTGAGGATGCTGCATTTACCTTGAAAGGCACACAGCAAATGCGTGTAACCATACAGTATTAGTCCCTTGAACTCCAATTAGAAAATGTAATGGCAAAACGGAAAAAAATCATTGTAATTGGCAGCGGCTTCGGCGGGTTATCTGCTGCAATAAGGTTAGCGGCTGCGGGTCACAAAGTTACCATTTTTGAAAAGCGCGATCATTGGGGTGGCAGGGCATATCAGTACAACATTAATGGCTTCAAGTTTGATGGAGGTCCTACGGTTATTACCGCGCCGCATTTATTTGATGAACTGTACAAGCAGGCCGGCAAGCGTCGCGAAGACTATTTTCAGTTGGTGCCTCTCGATCCGTTTTATCGCATCTTCAATGGCAATGGCGAAGCATTTAATTATTGGCGTGATATTGACCAGAGTGTGGCAGAAGTAGAACGTTTTAGCCCGCAGGATGTAGAAGGGTACAAGCAATTTGTGCATGGTACCATGGACGTGTTTCGACAATTCTATCCCTACACCGAACAAACTTTCCCCAACCTTGCCAGTTTTGCCAAGATTCTTCCTTATGTTTTTCGCACCGGCACCTGGCGCAGCATGTATGGCTATGCATCGCAGTTTGTGAAAGACGATTTTATGCGAAAGGTTTGTTCCTTCCATCCATTGCTGGTGGGAGGTAACCCTTTTGATACGCCAACTATTTATGGATTAATCATTCAGTTTGAGCGGGAGTGGGGTATTCATTATGCCAAAGGTGGTACGGGTGCAGTTGTAAATGGTTTGGGTCAATTGTTTTTGGATTGCGGTGGTCAGATATATTTTAATACTCCGGTTGAGGAAATAGTTATCCGCAACAAACGGGCTGTTGGAGTAAGGTTGCCCGACGGGACAGTGGAAGAAGCTGATGAAATTGTTTGCAACAGCGATGTTCCCTTTACCTACAAACACATGATTGCCAGGTCAAACCGCCCAGCGTGGGTTGATGTGTGGATTGATAATATGAAATTCAGCAATTCGCTGGTGGTAACCTATTTTGGCACCGACAAGCGTTATACAGATGCTGCTTTATCGCATCATAACTTACTGTTGGGCAGCGGCAACTACCGCAAGCACATGCAGGAAATTTTTAAAGGTAAAAAGCTGCCCAAAGATTTGAGTTTGTACCTGCATATGCCTACGAGAACTGATGATTCAATTGCACCTCCGGGTTGTGAATCTTTTTATGTGCTTAGTCTTGTGCCACACCTTGATGCAGGTATTAACTGGAACGAAGCAGGTCCTGCTTATACCGACCATGTGTTAAGTCATTTGCAACAAGAATATTTACCCGATCTAAAGAACCATATTATTGCGCAGCATAGCATTAATCCAATGCATTTCAGGCATACGCTCAATAGCTACAAAGGCGCGGCATTTAGTGTACAGCCTAACATGATGCAGTCGGGATACTTCCGACCCTCTAATAAAAGCAAGGTATTCGACAATTTGTATTTTGTAGGCGCAGGCACGCATCCCGGTGCCGGAGTACCGGCCGTAATTGCATCCGGCAAAATTGCAGCTGAGATGATTGATCCTGCCCCGGTGCGTCAACAAGTTTATCAACCTATGCAATTTGCTTTGAATGCCTAACCATGCATAAAACTGTTTCCCCGGATGATTTTTTTGCATTAGGTATTGGGCAAAATCAAACTACTTCGCAAATACCGGATGTGCCCATAACAGGCACTATGCCGCCATGGCTAACGGGTTCGTATATACGCAATGGTCCCGGCATGTTGCAACTACCTGATAAGCGCCTGAATCATTGGTTCGACGCGCAAGGTGCCTTGCACAAATTTGAATTTGCCAATGGGCGCGTAAGCTATTGCAGCAAAATGATTGAATCGCAGAGCTACAAATTTATTCGCGATAATGGAACGCTGAATTATTCCGAGTTTGCTACTGATCCTTGTAAGTCTATGTTTGGAAAAGTAATGTC
>JAHEMO010000224.1 GCA_024643625.1 Chitinophagaceae bacterium | reverse complement strand
TGATATCTACACTCGCAGCAAAAGAGACTTATCTATGCAGTCTGTTCAATGCGTTACATAAACATACAACGATAAACGTTTACGATTTTGGCGCGGATGAACTTGAGTTACCGGAAGACGTATACATAGAAAGCAGAACATGGGCGCATATGCTGGTCCGCGAGAAACTGGCGCAATATGCCGATGAAGAAAAAACTACTTTACAACTCACCAACTATGGACGCTACTGGATGCTTCGCGGTGGCTATGAAAACTTTTTGTACGAGAGCGGAAGCTTCAAAAACCCTAAAGAGCGGCAGCAAAAATTAGCACTGCTCGATGACCGTATAAAGCTAACACACTACCGGCTGTTTGGCTTCTGGATAACTCTTATTATTTCACTTATAGGTCTGGCATCATTAGGCATTAATATCTATTTATTACTGCGCAGGTAAAAAATTATTGCTCCAGCCAGTTACATTTTGCGCTGCTTCTCGTAGGCTACCAAACCTTCAAGCACACCTTTAGATAACGGCTGTTTGGCGAAATAAATGCCTTTACTTTTTCGTAGCGGCTCAAGCTCCGCACTATAATTTGACACTATAATGCCACGAGCTTTCCCTTTAAGCATATCAATATCATTGCCACTATTACCAGCGGTAATAAAACCATCCATCGGCATTTTCCATTTGTAACTCAAATACTTGACAGCATTGCCTTTGCTGGCACGAATAGGGAGCAAGTCGAGGTATCGGTTCTCGGTCAGCAGCAGGGTTGCTTTTAGCCTGGCATCGTCCATTGCTTTATAAATATTGGCAAGGTCATCCTCATTAAAATCTTTCGTAACATAATAGCTTAGCTTATGCGGCCATTGGGCGTTGGCTTCCTGCAGACTTAGTTTGCCAAACTTCTTCATTAGCTTCTCCAATATGCTGCGCTTCCACTGATAATCTATATGACTTTGCCACCCGCTATCGGCCACAAAATTTCGGGTGTAAAATATTTCGGTGCCTGCCGAGCAGATTAGTATGTCCGGCGTTGGCAAATCATATTGCTCCAAGGCCGCTGCTGCAAGATGCCTGTTGCGACCCGTGGCAATACCAAATACAACTTGTCTGTTATGCTTGTCCACCCACTGCTTCAAGTCCGTCAACCCTGTTACATCTTCGCCATCCACAAGCGTGCCATCCAAATCTGAAATAAAAAAAACTTCCGCTTTTGATAGTCTGCGACCGAAGGCCTTCTCGCCAAAGCCATCTTTTTCCAGCTTATGTTTTGTTTCGTGCAGGCCATTTACCAAATCCATATACTTGTCGGCATGGGCCGTCCACGAATACTTTTTATTGGCGGCAAGGATGCCATTACCCGAATACTTCTCCCAAAGATCCTGGTTGGCAATTGTTTTCTTTAAGGCATCGGCAATGGCTTTGGGATCTTCTACATCAACCAATAATCCATTATCTGCCTGCTCCAATATTTCTTTGGGACCTCCCGTAGGCGATGCAACAACCGGCAAACCGCAAGCAGCAGATTCAATAATGGTCAATCCAAAATTTTCGCCTGGTGTGGCATTTACAAACACACCCTTGCGCCTTGCAGCAATCCTGTAAATTTCCGGCACCTCAAGTGTGGGATCATTTTTTTTGGGCAGCGCCATTTTGCCATATAAATCGTATTTATCCATTAGCAGCAGCAGACCTGTAAGTATCTCCTGCTCATCGGGTGGCATAAGCGTTATGTCTTTTCTTACCCCTGCAAAAATGGCAAGGTTAGCCATGGATTGTAATTCCTTATCGGTACCAAAAGCATCTATTATCGTTTCAAAATTTTTGCGCTTATCGGCCCTGCCTATGGACAGTATCAATGGCTTTTCCGGGTTAAAAAGGAATCGCTCTATTTCTGCATTAATCCTGTACAGTGCCTGCTCCTGCTCCATTGTCATTTTATGAGAAGGCATATCGAGTCTGTAAAAAGGATAAAACAATGCATCATTAACACCGGGCGGTATTATCTCAAAGCGTGCCTTAAACCGATTGTTATACCATTTGTACTGTGCATTAATTTCGTGCTGCGTACTGGCAATGATAAGGTCGGCGGTTTCCAGCATTGACTCCTCTTCGGCTATCCGCCTCACCATACTAAACTTCTCATTTATTTTTTCTGCAGACATACCCTGTTCCAGCAAAATATGCTGCTTATTATGCCCAAGTGAATGACCTGTAGACAGCAGCACTGCACCAAAAAATCTGCTCATTTCTTTGGCCAGATAACCACCGTCGGCATAATGACCATGCACCACATCGGGCAAATCATCTTCCATTTCCAAAAAGCGAATGGTCTTATCTACAAATTCATCAAGATACTCCCACAACTGTTCTTTAGCTCTGTAGCTGCCGCCGCCACAAATCATACGCACAATCCGAGCCTTATCATTTACAATTTCAATTTCCTCATTGTAACTTGAACTAACACGCTTATCCGCCACCCGCCGGGTAAATAAATCCACCTTGCGCACATCAGGATGCGCAGATAAGGCTTCCAGTAATTCCAGCACGTATTTTACCTGACCACCGGTGTCTTTATCGCGCCCTATTTCAGGATTGTGATAGCGTATTAATCCATGCGGACTGAATAATTGTATATAGTATTTTGCCATAATTGTGTGAAGCGATGGGTGGGAATCTAAGTTTTTTATCCGAAACGCTTATTTTAAGCCCACTCATATAAATCATAATTAATAGCTGCATGTATACAGGCTCAGGCTTTAACGATTGGGAAATTGGCGATATCACTGTAATCAAACACGATGGGGTATATCATTTATTTCATCTCATCATTCCCAATCATGATTATATCGCACATGCCGTTTCAACGGATGGTATTAGCTGGCACCGTGCGGCGAACGCCTTGTTTGTTGGACATCCCGGAGCATGGGACGATGATATGCTATGGACTATGGATGTAGTTAAAAACGGTGACAGGTTTTGCATGTATTATACCGGCTTGCGCAGGCAGGACAAAGGCAAAATTTCGCGTATAGGTTTGGCAGTATCTGCCGATCTGATGAACTGGGAAAAATCTAATGAAAAACCATTCCCCATTGCGCCACAATCCATACACTACGAAACCTTGCAAAACAACCCAAGGCATTGGCTGAGTTTCAGAGATCCCTATTACCTCGAAAAGGAAGGCAGAAAATATTTGCTGGTATGTACACGCAGCAGCCAGGGACCCGTATCCAGAAGAGGCTGCATAGGACGCATAGAACTTACCGGAGACAATGTAGTTTTTCATCCGCCATTGCTACAACCTATGGTATATGATGATGTAGAATGCCCATGCTATTTTCAAATAAACGGATACCACTACCTTGTTGGATCCATTAGGGAAGACATTAAAATTAGGTACTGGTATGCAAAGGATTTTGAGGGCCCCTACCATTCATTTCATGCAGATGTGTTATTACCACAGGGAAATTATGCGGCAAGAATTGTAAGCGACGGACCCCACCTGCTCGTTTATAACTTTTTTTTCCTGCATGGCCGTGTAGATAGCCTTCGGGTATTGCCGCCACCCAAACAAATTGACACAGACAGCAAAGGACGATTGATACTGCGCAGCTACTATCGATGGTCGGCCATGACATCAAATCCAACAGCGTTTGAAGCAATGCCCGCCATGCAACCCTTGTTTGCCAACCCAACTGCAAGCATGCTGCCGCATGAAAAAGGTTTTACCCTGGTAAGTAAAAGTGGCTACGAAATATTTGTTTTTGAAAAACCTGCCGCCGACTTTATTTGGGAGGGCACACTAACGGTGGAGGGTGCTGGCAAACTTGGCCTTGTTACGGATATGGATCAAACCGGTAACGGCTATTTCATTTCTTTTGATGTAACGCATGGGGTGGTACAAATACGTGCCTGGGGTTTTAATCCGGATAACGATAAATCAAATTTCATTTTCAACAATCTGCAAACGAATGTATTTGATACCCGTACCGACAGACAGATTCAATTTAAGCTGATAAGATTTGGACACTACATTGAGTTATCCCTTGATGGTGTCGTTAAGCTCACGCTGATAGACTACACATACAGCGGCAGGTTGTTGGGCATATATTCTGCCAGTGCTGTAGTGGCGGTAAATGATATGCATACTGCCGTGCTACCTGCGCCAGCCGATGAATATGGCAGTCAGGAAAATTCATCGCTTACCATACCGGAGGATGAAGGCTAAAAAGCAACACTTAGACCGGGTGAAATAGTGTATACCACATCGGGTGTATTTGGTGTTATTTGTGCTTTATCGTGCTGCAGATAAAAGCGCAGCGACACACTCAATGCATGTGAGATTTTATACCGCCAAAGTGCTTCCACAGTAGATCGCAGATAGTTTTTGTTTACATCAGGGTACACTAACAATTGCGGCAAACCTCTGAAGGGCTTTTGAAATGGCAACTGCAGATTGGCATATAGATTTACTGACATCTTATTGGAGAGGTCTGCTATAAAATTGGCCGATGCATTGAGCCGAAAATTATTGCGAGGCACATTACCCTTGTTATCAATCCCTAATAATTGCTCCAATTCCTGTAAAATATCATCAGGCAACGAATCAAGATCGGGCAGAAATTTACGGTCAATCAGTCGCCAGTAATCCCATTCATACACAACACCCAAACTTGCATTTAAAAACACATGGGAATTAGTTTGGGTGAATGCAGGAATATATACCACATTGGTACCAAGTTGGAACCTGTGCAATAATCCACGCGCCTCGTCGTACTGAAAAAATTGTGACGTTTCTATATGCAGCCTATTGGCTTTTAGCGAATCGCCATACACTTTATGGCGTCTGTAATTTTGCCTGAACATGACGTAGAGGCGGTTATCAGAAGCAAATTTTTCCAATCCATTAAAATAGCTGCTGAGTGCCATGTCGAACACATGCTGCCGTGTAGGCACCAGCAAATTCAAATCCGTTTGAAAAAATAGATGACTATTCTCCGAACGATTAAAGGTGACAGCAAAAAAACCTGTTCCCATCAGGTCGTTTACCTTCGCTGTATCTATTCTCGATTTTTTAAATGCTGTCAGTTGTGCCTTGGCAGGAATTAGCATACAGAGCCAAAGAAAGGATACCGCTGAGCGTATCAGGATATGCCTCATAACGACGATGATTTGCTTTGAATAGAAACACTGCATCGCTTCAAAAATAAGGGATGCTACACGGCTTTGCAATTTCAGCGTTACCAACCGCCGCCGCCGCCGCCACCGCCACCACCACCGCTGCTGCCGCCACCACTGCTGCCACCACTGCTGCTACTGGGCGGCGTGCTGGCACTGGCAACGGTGCTGCTAAGCCCGCTGGCAAAACTCTGACTAAAATTGCCCGCGCTGAAGTCGCCACCGTATGATGATGAACGATAATAGTTGGGTT
>JAHEMO010000029.1 GCA_024643625.1 Chitinophagaceae bacterium | reverse complement strand
TCGGGATAATAGGCGGTAATGGTTTTGCTATATCGCTCGAGCGTACTGCTCCATGTGGAATACGTTTCCGGAAACAATCTGCCGGTATCTAACGTAAACACCTTGACGTCGAGATCATTTGAAAAAATAAGGTGTGTTAACGCCTGATCTTCCCAACTGAAACTGGTAGAAAAACACACACGAGCAGGAAACTGCGCAAGAAGCATTTTAATACCTTCCACAATATCACCCGCCACACAGGCTTCTGCAGCTTGCGCAACGATATCGGCATCCTGGTTTTCAAATTTGGTCATACAGAATAAAGCTATAGTTGAGTATAGCAAACAATCGAAACATCAAAAAATTAGCTGAAGGCATCCGACCATGCCTGGCAAACGACGGCTTTCGTTCACCACACAAAAGTATCGGGAGCTAATTGTACTGACCAAATTTATTTTCACTAATTTGGTGAACATTATTTAACAAGACAGAAAGTATTAAGCTTAAATACATGATAATCAACAATTTAAATCAATTATTCCGGCACACAATCTGCAATTTTAGTGGTGCCACATGATTTTTTGATTTGGAAATTAAAAACACATCCCGCTACATTTGTGCAGTTCTTTTAAGCATCTTATCAAGAAAGGCAGAGGGATATGGCCCTGTGAAGCCTTGGCAACCCTGCGGTGCATTGCACAGCAGAAGGTGCCAATTCCATCCCGGTTGGGGTAGATAAGCAGTGTATCAAGTTTAGTAAAATTCATTTGCATACAACGCCTGTCGCCTTCCGGTTTCGACAGGCGTTTTTTATTGTAGCTTCCCGACCGACGCCACAATAACGGCTCTGCCTTTCCTTAAAAGTTGCTTGTCTGTTCTCTTCACCATTTGTAAAAAAAAAGACATGAGTAACCACAAATTTGAAACGCTTCAATTGCATGCCGGTCAGCAAATTGACCCAACAACCAAAAGCCGCGCCGTACCTATTTACCAAACCACAAGCTATGGATTTGATGATGCTGCACATGCTGCTAATCTTTTTGGATTGAGGGCCTTCGGCAATATCTACACTCGCATCATGAATCCTACAACCGATGTGTTTGAACAACGTATGGCAGCATTGGAAGGTGGTGTAGCGGCATTGGCTACAGGCAGCGGGCAAGCAGCGCAATTTTTAGCCCTTACCAACATTTTACAGGCTGGCGACAATTTTGTTACTACCAGTTTTTTATACGGTGGCACTTATAATCAATTTAAAGTGTCGTTTAAAAAAATAGGCATTGAAGCACGCTTTGCCAAGGGTGATGATGTAGAAAGTTTTGTGCCGCTAATTGATAAAAATACCAAGGCCATTTATTTGGAAACCATTGGAAATCCAAGGCTCAATATTCCTGACTTTGAAGCCTTCGCCAACCTTGCCAAAGACTATGATATTCCTTTGATAGTTGACAACACTTTTGGTGCGGGCGGTTATTTTTTCAAACCTATTGAATGGGGTGCCCATGTTGTGGTGGAAAGTGCTACCAAATGGATTGGCGGTCACGGCACTACCATCGGCGGTGTTATCATTGATGGGGGCAACTACAATTGGGGCAATGGTAAGTTCCCTCAATTTAGCGAGCCTGCTGAAGGGTATCATGGTATGGTTTTTAAAGATGTGTTTGGCGTAAATAATCCTTTGGGCTTACCCAATATTCAGTTTGCCATCAGAGCAAGGGTTGAAGGCCTTCGTGATTATGGCCCATCACAAAGTCCATTCAATAGTTTCTTGTTGCTTCAAGGTATTGAAACACTTAGCCTGCGGGCTGAGCGCCATGCGCAGAATGCGCAGGCACTTGCGGAATGGCTTGAGCAGCATGATGCCGTTGATTTTGTTTGGTATCCCGGTTTGGCAAGTAGCCCTTACCACAAACTGGCAAAAAAATACCTGACCAATGGGTTTGGCGGTGTATTACAATTTGGTATAAAAGGCGATAAAGCAAAAGCAAGCAAGTTTATTGATGCGCTGCAGTTAGTAAGCCATTTAGCCAATGTAGGCGATGCCAAAACCCTTGCCATCCACCCTGCAAGCACTACGCATGAGCAATTGAGCGAAAGCGAACAATTGGCATCGGGCGTATTACCCAATATGGTGCGCATAAGCGTGGGTATTGAGCATATCGACGATATAAAAGCCGACATTGAACAAGCGCTCGTTAAAGTGAACGAGCCGGTAACAGCCTAATACAGCAATTCTGCAACCGGCAGCGTAAATAAACTTTTCGGCTGCCGGTTGCTTACTTTTTAAGCACATGCATCATAAGCATCGGACCTGATTTATTTACACCGGAAATACTGTAAACCAACGTGCCACACTTGACGAAACGATTTGACTTCGATAATCAGCAACACCCATTAGTTATGGAAAATGGTATGGCCTTGTCGCGATACCATTTGGCATATACCACTTACGGCAACTTATCGCCAAGCGGCGACAATGTAGTTTGGATTTTTCATGCACTTACGGCAAACAGCGAGCCACACGATTGGTGGAGCGGACTTGTAGGCGAAGGCAGACTGATAGACCCTTCCAAATATTTTATTGTATGTGTGAATACCCCGGGTAGTTGTTATGGCAGTTATTCCCCAATGGACAATAATCCGGAAACGGGAACGCCCTGGTTCAATGATTTTCCATTTTTCACCACCCGCGATTTAATACGAAGCTATCAGCCGTTGCGCAAAGCATTAGGCATAACATCAATAGCGTTGGGCATTGGCGGAAGCATGGGCGGACAACAGTTGTTGGAATGGGCGGTGGAAGAACCGAACTTATTCAAACGCATTGTACCCATTGCCACCAATGCTTTTCATTCGCCATGGGGCATAGCTTTCAATACGGCCCAACGCATGGCTATTGAGGCCGACCAAAGCTTCTTTTCAAAAAGCGAAAACGGCGGGCAAAAAGGCATGGAAGCCGCAAGAGCTATTGCCTTACTATCGTATAGAAGTTATGACGGCTACGGCATTACCCAACAGCGCAACGACAGCCAGCAACATATAACCATGAGTGGAGAAAGCCAGGGCGGTGCAGCCAGCTATCAGCGCTATCAGGGTACAAAAATTAGCCGGCGGTTTAATGCCAGATGTTATTATGCACTTACTAAAACCATGGATAGTCATCATGTAGGCCGACAGCGCGGTGGAGTGGAATCCGCGTTGCAACGCATTACGGCAAAAACTTTGGTAGTAGGCATTGACAGTGATGTTTTGTACCCCATTGAAGAACAGCGTTTTTTGGCGCAACATATACCAGGTGCTGAGTTATCTGTGCTTCAAAGCAATTTTGGCCACGACGGCTTTTTACTGGAGTACCCGCAATTAGAAAAAGTACTTGGACCATTTTTAGCTTTGTCTGCGCCAGCTTTTATAACCCCATAAAAACACCGGACTATATCTGAAGCATCAGGTACATCTTTGCCATACAGATTTATAAAAGTTGGCACAGGTGCCGTTTACTTCATAACACTTCATATCATTTCTATGAGCGATCAACATAGTTATCATCATCAGCAATTAACCATTGGCATGTTTGGCTTTGGCGTTGTGGGAGAAGGCTTGTATCAGGTGCTACAGAAAACCCCCTCGCTAAAAGCGCATATTAAAACAGTGTGTATCAAAAATCCCGATAAAAAAAGAAATGCTCCCGCTGCGCTGTTTACTACTGATAAGGATAAGATATTACAGGACCCTGAGATAAATGTAGTAGTAGAAGTGATAGATGATGCTGACGCAGCTTTCGATATAGCAAGCACCGCCATGCGCAATGGCAAACATGTAGTAAGTGCAAGTAAAAAAATGATTGCCGAAAACCTGCCCGCGTTACTTGACCTGCAGGCAAAAACCGGCAAGAGTATGCTATATGAAAGTGCAGCCTGTGCCAGTATCCCTGTTATAAGAAATTTGGAAGAATATTACGACAACGATTTACTGCACAGCATGCAAGCTATTGTAAACGGCAGCACCAACTATATTCTCACCCGCATGTTCGAAGATAAACTCGACTATCGGGATGCGTTGCTCCAGGCACAGCAACTAGGCTTTGCAGAAAGCAATCCTGCGCTTGATGTGGAAGGTTACGATGCACTTAACAAATGGATCTTCTTACTTACGCATGCTTACGGCATTGTAAGCAGTCCTGCTGAGCATTTATTTACCGGCATTCAAAACATTCAAAGCTTTGATGCCATAGTAGCAGCTGAAAAAGGATGGAGCATCAAGTTAGTGGCGCAGGCACAAAAACTAAGCGATGGCAAGGTAGCCGCCTTTGTGCTGCCACAACTGGTAAAGCCTGATAATCATTTATCCTTTGTGCGCCATGAAAATAATGGCGTGGTAATTGAAAGCGGATTTGCCGATAAGCAGTTTTTCTACGGGAAAGGCGCGGGTAGCTTTCCTACGGCATCTGCAGTACTAAGCGATATATCGGCGCTGCGCTACGACTATGCTTACGAGTACAAGAAATTATATCATCATCAACCTGCAAAACTGGCCGACAATTACTACCTGCGGGTGTATTGCAGCTTTAACCTGATGACGGATGTGCAGCGCGATGATTTTGAGTGGATTGAAGAATGGCATGCCCGTGAAGAAAGAAAATACCTGGTAGGCGTAATTCATGCCGGCAAACTTGCGGGCAGTACCTGGTGGAAAGAAAATCAGGTATCGCTTATTTTATTACCCGACCCCCTGATGGAAAGTATAGACCTGGTAAAGCTCAAGCGCAAAAGCCTTGAATTAGCGGGCATTCAGTTGCACCATGGGTATGGTATGGGCAGCTAGGCTGTCACAACCCTGCATTGGCACCCTCCTACCCCTAACTTTGAGGCATGGCGCAGTTTTCGCGATACTTGTCGGTGGTGGTTCCCGTAATGAACGAAGAGGATAATGTAGTGCCCATGATTGAGGCCGTGCATGATAGTTTGCAAAGCATTGACTACGAATTATTATTTGTAGATGATGGCAGCACAGACCGGACAAGAGAGCGTATTCGCGAGCATATGACGCCGCGTATTAAGCTGATTGAATTACGCAAGAATTACGGACAAAGCACAGCCATGACGGCAGGTATAGATCATGCTGAGGGCGAATACATTACCATGCTTGACGGTGATTTGCAAAACGATCCTTCAGATATTCCCATGATGCTGGAAAAACTCATTCACGAAGATTGGGATGTAGTGGCCGGCAACCGGGCCAACCGGCAGGACGGCATGCTGCTGCGCAAAATTCCCAGCAAAATTGCCAATGCATTAATCAGAAGATGGACAGGGGTATACATAAAAGACTATGGCTGTACGCTAAAAGTTTTTCGTAGCGAGATAGCGCAGGAACTGGGTTTGTATGGCGAATTGCATCGTTTCATACCAGTGCTTGCAGCTATGCAGGGCGCAAAAATTACACAGGTTGATGTAAAGCATCATCCCCGTCGTTTTGGCCAAAGCAAGTACGGCATTGGCCGCACCACAAGAGTGATGAGCGATTTGATAACCATGGTATTTTTTCGCAAATACATACAAAGGCCCATGCATCTTTTTGGCGGGCTTGGTTTTGCCAGTTTATTTCTCGGTATTGCAATCAATATATACCTGTTAGTAGTAAAACTGATGGGACATGATATTGGCAACCGGCCACTGCTTATACTGGGTATGATATTTTTACTGGGAGGTGTTCAGCTAATAACCATTGGCATTGTTGCCGAAGTAAGCATACGCAACTATTTTGAAGGCACGGGCCGTAAAACCTACAATATCCGTCGCATTTATTCGCGCAAGGAAGTATAATTGCTGAGGATGAAGCAGATTCCCGGATGGCTTAAGTTAGTGCTCAAGGTTGGGATATCCGGCCTTTGCCTTTGGTATGTGGCGGGTAAAATTGACTGGCCGCAAAGCTTTCAATTGCTTCGTCAGGCGAACCCTATTTGGTTGGTTGCGGCGTTTATTCTTTTTATGCTGTCCAAACTGGTGTCGGCCATTCGGCTGCAATTGTACTTTGATAATATTAGTCTCAATTTGCTCTACAAAAAAAGTATTGCTCTTTACTGGCTGGGCATGTTTTATAATCTCTTTTTGCCGGGCGGCATCGGCGGCGATGCGTACAAAGTGTTGTTACTGCGCAAAACGCATCCGCATATCAGCCCTAAGCTCACTACCTCGGCGGTGTTGCTTGACAGGGTCAGTGGTGTAGCGGGTTTGGGAATTTTGGCGGGTATTGCTTTTTATTTTCTATTTAAACCATCTGCCATAGCCTGGGGCGTTTTGGTACTTGTAACCCTTGGCGTTATTGCCTTCTATCAGATAGTACGTCGGTGGTTTTCCAATTTTCTGCAAAGCTTTGAAAGCACGCTCTTGCTTGGCATTATTGTACAATTGCTGCAAGTAGGCTGCATGGCCTGCATTATGCAAAGCCTGCATATCTATCATCATTTTCTGGCTTTTCAATTACTATTTCTGGTGTCCAGCATTGTGGCTATTTTCCCATTTACCATTGGCGGGCTTGGTGCCCGGGAAATGGTTTTTCTGTGGGGGGCGCAACAGTTTGGCCTGCAGCAACATGAAGCCGTTTTGGTGAGTTTGCTTTTCTATCTGATTACTGTTCTTGGTTCACTGCCCGGCATTATTTGGATTTTTAAGGACCCTTTGCCAGCCCCATTCCTTACTGAAACCAAGTGAGAAACAGAGTATGTAATGATAGCCGTTAGAACCATTTTACTGATGCTGTTTTCTGCGTTGTGACAATACTTTATCAGCCAATAACAATAGGCCTATAATATTAAGCATACCCATAAATAAAAGCGTTTGTGGATCGGTAACAAATGACCATGATATTGCCGGTGCCTGAAAATCGGGGAGCTTAAAATTGCTGCCACCATTGGCATCAAACTGCACCTGACTTATTAAATAAACCAACAGTGCTGCAAGACCTCCACCCAACACTATCATTATGCTACGGAAAAACCGGTTGGATATATAGGCGCTTGCCGGTCTGGCTACCACTGCTTTGTCAATATCGTCCATTACATTTTGGGTAAAACGCATAGAGGGTTCCATCATCAGGGTATCGCTTTGCAGCATGCTATCCATCTGCAGCATATCGTCCCATGCCTTTTGCCATGCAGCATTATCTGTTATAAGCTGATGTACGGCATGGGTTTCTTCTTCCGCCAATTGTCCGTCCAGCAATTGCTGCAATGTTGCATACATGTCTCTATTCATCTTGCTGCATTTAATGATTGATCAACGTAGTTATTTCACCGGCAAAATTATTTTCTAAAATTTTTTTCAGGCGAAGCCTTGCACGGTGCAGCTTCACTTTAGCATTATTGGTTTCAATACCCATTATGCGGCCTATTTCTTCAAGCGATTGTTCGCCCTGATAATAAAGACTAATCATCCACGCATCATCTCCGCCCAATAACAGCATAGCCTGCTGCAGTATTTGTTGCCGGCCTTTTCCATCTACATAACTATAAGCATTTGTATGATTGCTGCTTTCCATTTCGTGCTGCACAGATGGCCGCTCCATATCAGTGGTCACCAGGGTGTGCTTGCGCAAAAAGCTAAGCGACAGGTTGTGTACAATAGTGTAGAGCCAGGTACTGAATTTGGCCTGTTGCCGGTAGTCTGCCAAAGAACGATAGGCTTTTACAAATGCCGATTGCGCCAATTCCTCCGCATCTTCCCTGTTATGCACAATCCTGAATGCTACCGTAAACACCATTGCTTTATACCTATCCACCAACAGAGCAAATGCCCGCTGGTCGCCGGCAATTACCTTGCTTATCAGGTCCTGATCGGTAAGCGTATTGGTTATCATGTTTGGTGCAGCATATGACGCGCTAAAAGGTAGGTCGGTTACAGGCAATAGCCATAACGGCAATAAAAAACTTTTTTGCCCGAACTGTAACCTGCTGACAAAGGCTGGAGTCGTATTGGGCAAACACATCGTAAAAACAAATTAAACATTACAACTATGCATGGCGAAGTTTTTATCCCAATCACCCTCTTTATCAGCCTCGCTATACTTATAGCGGCAATTGCTCACTACCGCACCCGCGAAAACCTGGCCATGATTGAGCGTGGCATGAATCCAAAATTACATGTTGCGCCAAAATCGCCATACCGTTATCAAAAATGGGCACTCCTGCTTATTGGCGCAGGACTTGGCTTGTTTCTTGCCTACATTCTGGATGTTTTCGTGATGCGCCATATTGACCATAACAATCCCGTTGCCATCTACTTCTCCCTTATTGCTATTGGTGGAGGTTTGGGCCTTTTGGCTGCACATCGTGCTGAAAAGCAATGGATTGAAAGCCAGCCGCGTACAAATGCTGATTAACGCTTACAATTTTTGAAAGTTGCCGTCCCAACCGGGGCGGCTTTTTTTGTGCTAAACAGTATTATCCGAAACGATGTACCGCATAAGGTGCCATGTCAATAGCCGGTGTTTCTTCATTGGCTATCTGGCTCACCAGTTTGCCTGTACCGGCACCCAAACTCATGCCTACCATAGCATGGCCGGTAGCTATGATGCAGTTGGAGGCCTGAGCGCTACGCCCAATAAACGGCATGCCATCTGCCGAGCAGGGACGGTAGCCATACCAAACGTCTTCCAACTTTGGCACCGGTAGGTCCACCTCAGGAAAATAGCCTTTGGCTGCTTTTAAAATACCCAAAACCCTGTTCATGCGCGGCGGCGCCTGCAGGCTGGTAATCTCCATGGTACCCCCAATACGGGTGCTGTGACCATTAAATGGCGTGAGGGCTACCCTTCCCTCCATGAGCACCGCCGGATACCGCAAGGGCAAAAGGCTATGTGCAAAATTCATACTGTAGCCGCGGCCACCAACCAGGGGCAAATTTGCACCTGCCTGCAGGGCGAGTTCGCGGCTCCACGAGCCGGTGGCTATCACCAGCATATCGGGCTCGTACCAGTTCGGGCCGGCCTTTACCCTTGTTACCTTGCCGCCCTTTTTTTCTATCGTTGTTATGGGTGCATGGGGTAAAAATTTTACGCCCTGCGCTTGCAGATAGCTTTTTAGTTTACCCATTACTTCATTGGGTTCCACATGGCCATCACAACCAAAATAAAGCGCGCCTTTAATGTTCAGTTTTATATCGGGCTCCATAGCCTGCACCTCATCGGCATCCATTACCCTGGCGTCCAAACCAAGTGCTTCTGCATCGTGTACACTGTGGTGCGCATGGGCTTGCTTCTCCGGTGTTTGAAAATATTCCAGCAAGCCCTTTTTTTCGTAATAAAAGTCCATGCCGGGCAGGCTGCGCCAACTTTCGTACAAGTGCTGGCTGAGCAAGGCAATATCGCGTAGCGGAACCGCATTGCGCTCACAATTTGCCTTGTTGGCACTTTTTAAAAACTGCAGGCCCCAACGTAGTAATGCTTCGTTTAACCGTGGTTTAATGTAAAAAGGACTTTCGGGATTAAGCATCCAACGCAGGCCCTGAGCTACAATGCCCGGCGATGCCAACGGCACAAAATGGCTGGGACATATATAACCGGCATTGCCAAAGCTACAGTTGTTGCTAAAATCGCCACGGTCGGCGATGGTTACATCCCAACCCGATGCCTGCAGATAAAGCGCACTGCTTAATCCCACTATTCCGCCTCCTGCTATTAATACTTTTGCCATCTGTTACCCCTATTTAGCCAATACTATTTTGCTGCTGCAAAGCAACAGACCCCGAGCCTTTTATCTTTTTATATTTTTTGAGCATAGCAACGCCTTACAACACCTGAAAACCATAAGCATAAGGATCGTCTTCGGTATCAATGGTAATGGTGTTGCGCCCGTAAATACGCGCCCACCCTTCTATACTGGGCCGGATAGCGGGTTGGCCGGCAAGCGTAATTTCCTCTTCTATACGCCCTGTAAACCTGCTGCCAATAATGCTTTCATGGATAAACAGCTCACCCTTTCGCAATAACCCTTTGGCATACCATTGCGCCATACGGGCGCTGGTGCCCGTGCCACAGGGTGAGCGATCAATGGCCTTATCGCCATAAAAAACTGCATTACGTGCTGTGGAAGATGGATCCAAAACTGCCCCCGTCCACAATACATGGCTGCAACCTGTAATGGCCGCATCCAGCGGATGCTCCACGGTATATTTTGCATTAATGTTTTGCCTGAAAGCCCGTGCCCATGCAATCAGCTGATCTGCCGTATAATGTTCAAGCCCTTTAAAGTTTTGCTGTACATCTACAATAGCATAAAAGTTTCCGCCATAGCCAATATCAAAAACCAATTCGCCAAGTTGCGGACATGCTGCGATTAGGGATTGCGCATGCAAATAAGAAGGGACATTGGTTAGCCGCACAGAGCGCACTTTGCCCGCCACTTGTTCATAGGCTATTTCCACTAAACCTGCAGGTGCTTCCATGCGCACAATACCCGGTATTTTGGGTTGTATCAACCCTTCTTCAATGGCAATAGTTATGGTACCAATAGTGCCATGGCCGCACATGGGCAGGCAGCCACTGGTTTCTATAAACAATACTGCCACATCATTATCAGGATGGTGCGGAGGATAGAGCATTGCACCACTCATCATATCGTGGCCCCGCGGTTCAAACATCAGGCCGCGGCGCATCCAATCGTATTCGGCCATAAAATGCAAACGCTTAGCGCCCATATCGGCACCCTGCAATGGCGGCATGCCGGTTTTCACCAATCGTACCGGGTTACCGCAGGTATGCGCATCTATACATTCAAATACGGCTGTAGGCATATAGCTTTTTATGAATAGGCAGAAAACAAAGCAGGTTGCAGCAAATGTTGTTTAGAAAATCATTATGCATGTACAAATAACGCGTCAGTCAAATTATGCACCTATCAGTTTACTTCCGGGTGAACAGTACAGGTTATTCCCGGCACGATGGATGTTATAGCTGCGCAACAGCGTCTTGCATTTTCAAATTAAGATAATCCGGCAGTTGTGGACGATTAGCAAGCGCACCATCAACCAGGGCGCTGATGCGGGTGCGCTCTTCTCCTGCCAATGTAAGGCGCGGTGCACGCACGTACTCGCTGCCTATGCCCACTTTAGCTGCGCAAAACTTTATGTATTGCACCAGTTTGGGATGCAGGTCAAGTTCAAGCAGCGGCATAAACCAACGATAAATGGGTAAGGCTTCCGCCATCATGCCGGCTTTTACCATACGGTACAGGCAAACGGTTTCAGCAGGAAAAGCACATACCAACCCCGCTACCCAACCGTCGGCACCTATGGCAAGTTCCTCCACCGCTAAGGTATCCACGCCGCAAAGAATGCGCAACCTGTTGCCAAACCTGCTGCGCAGCCGATGCACATTGGTAATATCACGGGTAGATTCTTTCACCGCAACAATATTATCATATTGCACCAGGGTATCGAACATCTCAGGTGTGGTATCAATTTTATAGTCAACGGGATTGTTGTAAATCATGATATCAAGCCCGGTATGCTTAGCCACTTGCGTAAAATGATGCAGCGTTTCGCGGTCGTCACTTTTGTACCGCATAGGTGGTAGCAGCATCAGCCCTTCAGCGCCCCAATGCTCCGCCAATTGTGCCTGCCGTATCGCTTCCGCTGTACTGCCTTCGGCAATATTTAATACCACCGCCACATCCTTACCAAAAGCAAGCAGGGTTTCTTTTACCAGCAACTCTTTTTCATGCTCCAGCAATGTGCTGGCTTCACCAAGTGAACCTGCAATTACAATGCCATCAACACCTGCAACTACCTGTGCTTCCACAGATCGTAGATAGCCATCTAAATCAAGTTTTTCATCGGCCGTAAATTGTGTGGTGATTGCCGGGTAAACGCCCTGCCATGTAGGTGTCATATCATTTCATTTATTCGATGTAAAATTATTGCTGACTAGCGCAATTGGTTATGATTTGTTGGCCGTTTATATCCCATTATAGTCCAACTGCCGGGCGAATATAGTTTTTGATGTGGGTTATCACTTCGGCTTCGCCACTTTCCTGATGGATGCGGACAAATATTTACGTCCTAAATTGAAATCCCGAGGTTCAACAGGATTGCCCTATTTTACTGCCCATGGAATTTCAGTTGCATTCGCGGGAAACCATTTTGCTGGGCATTGCCTTCTTATTTGCAGGCCGATGGATTAACCAACGCATTCCTTTCCTGAATTATTACAATATTCCTGAACCCGTTACAGGAGGCTTAATAGCTTCAACGCTGGCACTGATGCTACATGCCTGGGGAGGCTACACTATTCATTTCGATCTTACAGTACGCGATGCGCTCTTGCTTGTATTCTTTACCACCATTGGATTATCGGCACGGTTCACCGACTTAAAACGTGGCGGGAAACCGCTACTGTTGCTTTTGATGATGGCTTCGGGCTATTTGTTTATTCAAAACCTGATTGGGGTTGGCATTGCCATGGCTTATAGTTTGCCGGCCGAGGTTGGCTTGCTTGGTGGTTCGGTAAGCATGAGTGGTGGCCATGGCACGGCCATTGCCTGGGGCGAAATTTTCCGACAAGATTATGGCCTGGCCAATGCCCCGGAAATAGGCATCGCCTGCGCCACCTTTGGCCTGGTAAGCGGCGGGCTTATTGGTGGTCCACTAGCTGCCTGGCTAATACGCAGGCACCAACTAAAATCCGCCGAAATTCGCACTGCCCAAAATCAACAAAATGACGCAGAGGAATCACCGGCTGCCATTACTACCGAATCATTCTTTGGTGTAGCACTGGCTGTATGCGTTTCGGTAGGCATTGGTATTGTATTGCACAACTGGCTATTGAAGGTTGGGGTAAGGCTTCCCACATTTGTTACCTGCTTGTTTACCGGTATTATCCTCAATAACAGTTTGCCTGCTTTTCACAAACTCAATTTGCGCTGGCCACGCGAAAACCCCACGCTTAATTTGATTTCTGATATCAGCCTCGGCTTGTTTTTAAGTATGAGTATGATGAGCCTGCAACTGTGGACTTTGGCAAGCCTGGCCCTGCCACTCATGCTCATGATGCTGGCGCAAATAGTTGGCGTGGGTTTGTACGTAGTATTGATGATATTTCGCGGACTGGGCAAAAACTACGATGCTGCTGTAATAGGTGCCGGCATTGCCGGTCTTACCCTTGGCGCAACACCAACAGCTTTCGTCAATATGAATGCCGTTACCCGAAGTTTCGGACCATCGCCAATGGCGTTTTTAGTGATCCCTTTAATTGGTGCATTTTTTATTGATATAGCCAATGCGCTATGCATTCAATTATTTCTGGATTGGCTACACTAAAGTCTGCAGGAAAACAAAAATCTTCATAGGTTGCACTGCCATAGGATTGTTAGCTCAGTTGGTTTAGAGCGCTGCTTTGACAGAGCAGAAGTCGGCGGTTCGAGCCCGCCACAGTCCACCACAAGCCAATAATACCAGCTACTAAAGGCTTCTAATCTGCAACACCCAAACGTGTTGCGATGCATTCATCCCCGCTTCCGGCAATTGAATCGCTACGCCATTAGCTTCATCTTTCCAGATCAGCGCTTTTTCATATCCCAACAATCGCACGGCATCTGTTTTCTGCAGCTTTATGTCTGCAAGATGTAAACTACCTTTTGCGTAGTTAAATAAATACACATAACGGGTTTTGCCATCTTTGCTTTGGGTAAAACGGATACTGTCGCCCTGAGCAAAATGCGCATACATTTTGGTGCCATAAATAGCCGATTGATTTACCGCCATCCAGTTGCCAATATCGCGCAACCGGCTATAAGCCGTATCGTTCCATTGCCCTTTATCATCGGGCCCGATATTGAGCAAATAATTACCGCCCTTGCTTACAATATCTACAAGTTTTTCTACCAGCTCGTTGGTTGGTTTATATACATCGTTGGGCGTATAACTCCATGATCTGCTCATGGTCATGCAGGTCTCCCAGGGATAGGGCAAGCCTTCATCCGGTATATGCTGCTCGGGCGTTAGATAGTTTTGATACACACCGGGTACAGCACGGTCTACCACAATTAAACCCGGTTGCTTTTGCCTTGCATTTTTTACCAGCAATGGCATATTTATATCCTGGCTTTGCGGATTACGGGCCCATCGGCTGCCTTCATACTCCGCCTGCATTTCAGCTTTTAATTCATCGCTTGTTTTTTTAGCTACCCATCCGCCATCCAACCACAAAATATCCAACTTGCCATAGTTACTCGTCAGTTCGTTGATCTGCTCATGGGTATGCTGCACATATTTTTGCCATTGCTCAGGATGTTTGTCTATGGCATAATTAGGGTTCCTGTCAGCCGGCGGAAAGCGATTCCACCAATAACCATCCGCATGCCAATCGGGTTTGGAAAAATAGGCGCCAATCCAGAAATTCTTTTTTCGAAAGGCATCAAATATGGCACGGGTCACATCTGCATTCGGTTGGGTATGATAGGGTGTTTTGTCATCGGTAATTTTATAATCCGTAGTGCGGGTGTCAAACATGCAAAAACCATCGTGATGTTTGGTAGTAAATACTACATAACGCATACCGGCAAAAGCCGCTGCCTCCGCCCATTTGGCAGGATCGAAATTTATGGGATTAAAAGTTTTTTGCAGTGCTTCATAGTCCTTCCTGTATTGTGCGTAATCCGCACCATTACTGCGTTGCAGCCTTGCGCCGCTGGCCCAGCTCAGGTCTTCGGGGCATATGCTCCAACTTTCTACTACACCCCATTGGCTGTAAGGCCCCCAATGCATCAGCAAACCAAATTTCATATCCTGCCAATCGGCTAATCTCTGCTGCACCAGCGGATCAGGATCGGGTATATAAGCTTGTTGCTGTGCATGCGCTATCTGTATAGAAAAAAAGAGAAGCGTCATCATCAGCACACATGCATTATGATATTGTTTTCGAAAGTTTAATTTCATACACCGGCTATTGAATTTGCTGTACATGCGGTTAGTAATTTACTTTATAATCCTTAGGTAATTGCTCACCGCTAAATGCCTTTTTAGTCGACCATGGTTGCGCAGGCGCTGTCCAGAAATCATCCGACGCCGGAAGTCCCAATGCCAGAAAACCGAGTGTGGTTAAATACAATGAACCTGTACTGGTATATGTGTCGGCAAGTTGTGGCTGATGACCGGCTAGTCCCAACTGTAACCAACCATTTTTATCGAAATTATCCGGTGCATCGAAAACGCGATGCATCACAGTCGTTAATGCACTGCGAACCTGACCCGGCGTTAAAGATGCAGGTAAATTATGCTGCAAGGCCACCTGCGACAAAGCTTGAAATGCGCCTGTTCTGTAAGTAATCGACCGGCCAATCACAGGAAATGTTCCTTCAGGTGAAATCATCCGCTCCTGCAATACCGCATAACGCTGCATGCGTTTAATGGCTAATGCATAATCCTCATTTGTAGCAATAACCCCATGCATTTGCATCACATAAAGCATATCTGTAAGCATAGGATGCATGACATATGCATTATAGTAATCCATCGCAAAATGTTCGCCATCTGCGTACATACCATCACCAACATACCAATGCTGCAGATTACGTAATGCAAGCCCCATGCGGCTCGTATCATATGCCTCATTTACATGTAACAGAAATGCCTCGGTAATGCCGGCAAATAGTACCCAATTGTTTTTGTACGCCTGCCGGTCTCTGAGGGACTGAAAGGCAGATACAAATCGCTTTTTGGTTACACTATCTAAGGGCTGCCACAGGCTCCGGGGCGCACGTAAAAATGCATGCGCTAAAAATGCCGCATCTACAAGCGGTTGCATTTCTGTCTTAAAATTCAGACAATCAGGATGCACAGGGTTTACAAGATTGGGAAGGCCACGCATCAGTTCCTGCTTTATCTGCTTGCGCCACAATCCTTCATTAGTATTATCATCCGGTAATTCGAGCCAGGGTGCAAGCCCTGCCAGCGTGCGGCCCACAGCTTCAAGGTAGGTCACGGATTGCAATTTCAGGCTATAACCCGGACCGGCTTCCAACGGTAATTCATCACGCAATGTACCCTTACCAATAGCTTTTACTACCGGCCAGGAAATTTTATATAAAGTCGACGCCCAATAAGCTCTGTCGGCTTTTCCTGTTTGCAAATCCTTGTGTTGCTGCGCCTTCGCATTTATGCCTGCCAGCAACAAACAGAGCATCGAAGCAATCGTAACAAGGGAGAGCCTGCTTTTCGTGCTCATTTGTCTTGTATCACCCATTCTTTATAACGTTTCATAGCTTCCAGAAAATAATAATCCGCATAAGTAAGGGGCACATCTACTTCGCTATTGTGTGGAATAGAACCCACACTATGCTTCAGTAGAAATCCGCCCAGCTCATTAGGGGCAGCCAAATAGCGCGGCGATGATAAACTGCGTAAAATTTTCTCCGCCATAGCTCTATATTTCTTTGCCGCTGCGCTGTACTGTGCCAGTTCTAGTAATGCTGACGCCATTATAGCACCTGCAGATGCATCACGGTAAGTATCAGCCCCAGGTTTTGCATTAAAATCCCAATAGGGAATGCCATCCTCAGGCAGATTTGGATGCTCTGTCATGAATTTGGCAATAGCATCTGCTTGTTGCAGATATATTTTGTTTTTGGTAAAACGATACATAACGGTGTAGCCATACAATCCCCATGCCTGCCCGCGGGCCCAAGCGCTTTCGTTCGACAATCCCTGATGCGTTACCTTCTGCAATATTGCTCCGCTTTGCAAATCATAATCCACAACATGGTAGCTGCTATGGTCCGGCCGATAATGATTGCGCAGTGTAGTGTTGGCATGCGTAATTGCTACTTCGGAAAACCTTGAATTGCCTGATTGTTGCGACACCCACAATAATTGCTCAAGATTCATCATGTTATCAATAATTACCGGACAGGTATATCGGTTTGATGAATTCCAGGACTGAATAGTTTTTACCACAGGACGATACCTCTCCAGCTGATACACGGCAGCAGTATCAATAACCTGCTTGTATTTAGGATTACCGGTGATGCGATATGCCGTTCCAAAACTGCAATAAATCATAAAGCCAATATCGTGATTGCCTGTATAGCGTTGCATAGGCTCCTGTAACTGCAGGCGCTGTTCCGCCATTTGTTTGATGCCTTCATCGGCAGTAGCCTCATAGATAAGCCACAGACTGCCGGGGAAAAAACCGCTAGTCCACCAACTAGTATTGGAAGTGGTAAGTGAATCGTTGGCAAAATATCGCGGCATTTTATCAGCAGGTGTATGGCTATATAACAGTTTATACTGTAGGGCTGCCAATTGAAAATTTCTGTCAATCAGATCCTTCATACCAAGGGGCTGCTGTGCTACAACTTGTGTGCCATACATACCAAAAAACAAGAGCCAGATTATTCGCATAGTATCGTGATTAAGTAATGATTTATGTTATCGAATGGGTCCTGCAGGTCGCACTTCGCTTCCTGCCGTTTTTGTAAGGCCATCACCAAGCGTCATCCGATATTGTTGTGCTGCCTCTTGCAGTTCTTTTACAATTTCAGGATAATTGCCTTGCACGTCTCTGTCTTCACCGGGGTCTGTGGTAAGATGATACAAAGCCATGGGCACATCTACCGTTACATACGTGCCGGGGTAACGATTGCCCCCTATTACTGCCGGGGTTGAATAAGTGAGCGAGTTGGCGGCAAATACCAACTTCCATGCACCCTTGCGAATGGCTTTTAAATTATTGCGGTCATAGTAATAGGCAAACTCCGTTCGTGGCGATACATTCATATTGCCCTTCCAGGCTGCTGAAAAACTTACCCCATCTATTTTTTGCTTTGGCATAGGCGCCTTGCAGAATTCAGCTATTGTGGGCAAGATATCCATGGCAGCCATGAGTTGGTTATTCACTTTGCCAGCCGGTATTGCTGCAGGCCAACTTACAATACAGGGCACTTTTAGTCCACCATCCCAGGTAGTAGCTTTGCCTTCGCGCAAACCCGCTGTGTTGCCGGCATGATTGCCAAACGTCAACCAGGGCCCGTTATCGCTTGTAAATATTACAATGGTATTATGGAGCAAATTATTGCGCTTCAATTCATCCATCACCTGCCCTACCGACCAATCTATTTCCTCCATAACATCGCCAAATATACCGGCACCACTTTTTCCTTTAAACTTTTCGGACACCCCTAAAGGCACATGGACCATGGCATGCGCCAAATACAGAAAGAAGGGCTTTTCCTTATGTCGGCGAATAAAATCTACCGCACGGTTGGTAAATGCAGCAGTAAGCTCATCCTGATCAGCGAAGCTGCTGATAATTTTCACAGTTTCATTGCCTTCAATTAGAGGCAACGGCGGATATTTTGCCCGCCAAAACGAAGTGTCCTTCCATGGATTGCCATCATAATCATAAGCCCACATATCGTTACTGTAAGGAATGCCGTAATACTCATCAAAACCCTGCTGCAGCGGCAGGTAGGGTTGCACATGACCCAAATGCCATTTGCCAAAAGCAGCGGTGGCATACCCCTTAGTTTTTAGGAGTTCCGCTATGGTTTCTTCATCAGTATGCAGGGCAAATTTTGCATTATGATCGAGTGCGCCACTCATGCTGATACGTGTGGGGTAGCAGCCCGTCATAAGGGCGCTACGCGAAGCCGTACAAACCGCCTGAGCGGCATAATAATTGGTAAAGCGCATACCCGATGCAGCTAATGCATCGATATGAGGAGTTTGATACGGTCCGCCACCATAGCATACGGGATCACCATAACCCATATCATCCATAAAAATGATGACAACATTAGGACCTGCCGCAGCTTGCAAAGGCTGCTGCGCAAATACTGGCCTACAGCTCATACAAATAAGCAGCAGAGCCAACAAATTCCGGCAGAAAGTAATTGAGAACATAGCAACCGCCAATGTAATACACCGTTGCCAATAGCAGCCCGATGATTTCAAATTTGCTGAGAAATACCGGAAAGTGAGTTACAAATAGTAACCGGGGTATTTCGAAGGTGCCCTCAGACAATGGGATTGCAAGGGTACTGGACAAATAAAAAATGTTTGCATATATTACCTTACTTAAAAAACATTGACCTATGTACAAAAAATGGATAACTATGGCTGCGTTGGCCCTAATGGCCGCATTTGTAACCGCTTGCGATGACGATGATGAACGTGAACTCGTCGCAATAAAAGAGGCCAAAGCAGATACGCCGGTGTATTTTAATCTGCGGCCAAAACTTGAATTGACTTATGGCTATACCCATGCTGTAAGAATAGGTGATGATATTAAAATTTCAGGAGCTGTAAGTATGGATGATGAAGGCACCCTGCTTGGCCCGGGCGATATGGCGCAACAAATGAAAAACTGCTATGCCGATCTGGAGAAAGTACTTGCTCATTTTGGATGTACATGGAAAAACGTGGTGGTAGAAAACGTTTTTACCACCAATATGGCATCCTTTATAGAGGTAAGCGGATACCGGGCAGGTTTATATGGCACCAAGTTTCCTTCGGGCACCTGGCTCGAAGTAAAGGGCCTGGCTTTGCCGGGGCAACTGATTGAAATAGATATGGAGGCACATATTCAACCTTAGTTGATGATAAAAAACAAACCCCAACAAGTATTCGTTGTGAATATTTGTTGGGGTTTTTCTTTGTTTGCTTAATCTGCAGGTACTACTTACGCTGTGCCCTCATTATGGCCATGTCTCCCATGATGAGATTTAATGTTTTGCCTGCATTAGTTACTGAATAACTATTTACTTTTTTTATGGTGGCGAGAAATGCCTGCTCGCCCGTCATATCGGGGCACATTTTTCGTGTAACCGCCATATTTTCTCCAAAAGAAATTTTCTTTCCTTCTGTTGAAAACGTACCGGTGAAATTATTGCAACCTGTAACACCAGAAACCTTACCCTCTTTACTATCGAAAGTGAAAGTAGGTTTTGCTCTGGCGTACAATTCGTCAAATGATTTACCCTGCGGCATGATATAGTCAACTTCCCAATTGCCGTCAATTAAAAGAGCCTTGCCATTGTCCTTTTCCACTGTTGTTACATTTTTTTTGTTTGCACTGCAAGCCGCGAGAAGCAGTATTGCTGTGGCTGCTATAAGAAATCGTTTCATAAATTTTGGTATTTTTTTTAGTTAGTGATGTTCTGTTTCCAGCTGTTTTTTAGGCCATATTTTACTAAAGGTGAAGGCTACACCCCATGAGTTATAGTAGTTCCATTTATTGTCCCATACAACAGCCACGCCTGCTTCCCAGTTTTTGGGCAGATGCCATCCATATTCAACACCAAGCCGGGTAAGCGCAAGGTTGTGTCCTTCGGAAAATTCAACACCTACACCTCCAACTGCCGACCATCGGTTGGCAAATTTGTACATAGCAACAGGAATAACGGCAATTGGATTTTTACGTTCTATCAATTCGTCACCGCTATGTTTTACTTTGAATGTTGCGAGAATCCAGTCGTTCTGCAAACCAATGGCCCATTTGTCACTTAGCCAGTAATCATAATTAAGCGACCATGAAGCAAGCGGCACCCATTGCGTACGGTCTTCCAACTTTCCTTCAGAAAGTTGTGTGTGTCCCAAGCCAAATGCAAGCCGGTTAGCCCCCTTCATACCATGATGTGGTGCTGCGGCCGGTGCTTCATGTTGTGCCCATACTAATGTGGTTCCCATGAGCAAAATCATTACGCCAAAAATTTTCTTCATGCAACTGCATTTATCGGTTAATTAAAATTTGCAATTAAAGTCAAGGTATTATGGCAAGCTTTAATCCTGCACGGTTCTTCCTTGTATTTCCACTTTAGCTTTCTTGCTGATTACAATGCTTCCCATGGAATCATATTCCAATTCTATTTTCTTCAATTTCAGCTCGCCAGACTTACCGGGCAGATCCCAGGAAAAAGAAGTCATGCCCTTCGTTAATACCCCTACGCCTTTGGCATCGTATTCCTCTTTGGTACCATCGCTCATTTCTACATACACTTTCTTGAGCTTTACCGTACCCTGCAGGCATTTAATACGAATCTTATCAACTTTTTTTTCGTTGCCCTGTGGTGT
>JAHEMO010000223.1:1274-5499 GCA_024643625.1 Chitinophagaceae bacterium | reverse complement strand
TGCAGGGCGGCATCATCAACATCGTTCGACGCCGATACTTCATCCGGCAGTTCAGTGGCTTCAAAATCGGGCAAAGGTTCCTTCTCCGGGTAACGAATGTCTGCATTAGCATGCGCTGGGGCTAAAGGAATGAGCGGCATACGCACCTGCCTTGGCGCAAAACCATACAACATTCCCGGGAATAGCTGCATTACCAGGCCGAGCCCAATTAGCGTTGCAGGCATAAATATCAGAGCCGTATTAAATCCACTACCGGTACCAGGCTTAAAAATGCTAATAATGCCAATCAGTAATAATGGCAGATACACCAGTAACAAGGCTCCAATAAGGCTAAATAACACCCGGTTAGTTAGCCGGTTATCGGAACGGTTAAGGTATCGGTTGCGGTGCAGCAAGCGCACTATAAGCACTGCCAGTAAAGCAGACCACAGGTAGCGCATGACTGCGTGCCAGTAGGGTATACCAATCCAACCCTGATCCACCTTAATGCGTTGGCTGCGATCTGAAACCAGGGGTTTCATAATGGCTGCTTTTTCTGCTGCCGGCAACAATAGAAAGGGCAACATGTCGATGACGTAAAATATAGCCGGTAAAAAAATTAGCCAATAGACCGGTCTCCATTTGCCAGGCGGATAGAAGCTGTTTACAGCAAAAAGATAAAGGAAGGGATATATAGTGAATGCAAAGAGATTGCCGGTGCGCAGTACATGAGGATACTTAAGCACGTCTCCGGTCTGAAAGAGGTAGGTAATTAAAAGCAGGTACCAAATAGAAAAAGCCGAAAGCGCCAGGTAAATATTATTCTTGTTCTTGGTAATACTGGTAATAAGCAAGACCAAAATAGTAATTGCGCCAATTGACAGCCCTGCTGTTACCCAAAGATTCATGTCGTCGTATTAGCTGCAGAGTCGGTTAGGTATAAGATGCTTCGCATCTTTTTGGTATAACCATACCCAAAGCGGTTTAGCTTGATTCGAATTGGTCAAAACTAGGGACTATTTATAGTGGAGGCAATGCCCAGCCATTTTGATAGGCGGGCATCAACAATGCATTACCACCGGCAGTTTGTAAATTCAGGTAACCATTTTCTGCGGCTTTTACCTGTAATACTTCTCCCGTTCTGTAGGCAATATTGCCTAAGTGGCAATGCATAGCAGTTGTGGCACCGGCTTCAATAGGGCAATTAAGTTTTGATGCATCTTTTGCCGCTATCGCATCCAGAAAATTCCGGGTGTGTAAATCAAGCCCGTTGTCAGATTGCTTTTGCCAGGCAATTGCATCCATTTTTGGTTTGCCGCCTTCTTTCTCGGCGCGAACCTCCCAGCCACCGCGGTTGAGCAACAAAGTACCGCTGTCGCCAATAAAAGCAATGCCATGGCCCATGTCGTACAAGCCGTTTTGGCGCCCCATAGTATGCTCCCATGTCAACTGAAAGCTATCATAATTATACAATGCCGTTTGGGTATCGGGGGTTTCGCGGGCATCTGCCGGATAGGCAATATGTCCACCCATACTGGCTACCGTTTTTGGCAATCCCGGCTCGAGGCCAAGCAGCACCATGTCAATCAGATGAACGCCCCAATCCGTCATCAGGCCACCGGCATAATCCCAGTACCAGCGAAAATTGTAATGAAAGCGGTTGGGGTTAAAATCTCGTTTGGGTGCCGGACCCAGCCACATATTATAATCAACACCCGCAGGCACTGGTGTTGTTTCTGCCTTTGGCAAAATACCATGCCCATTGTACATCCAGGCTTTGGCCTGCGCTATAGTGCCAAGCTTTCCGCTTCTTACCATTGAAATGGCATCTTTAAAATGCTGCTGACTGCGCTGCCATTGGTTTACCTGTACAATGCTGTTGTACCGCTTTGCAGCAGCCACCATCAGGGCTGCTTCGCCTATGCTATTGCTGGCCGGTTTTTCCACATACACATGCTTACCGGCAGCACAGGCATCGGCCATTTGCAGACAATGCCAATGGTCGGGCGTGGCAATGATAACCGCATCAATATCCTTGCGCTCCAGCAGTTTGCGGTAGTCCTTATAGGTATCCACTTTGAGGTTAAGCTTCTCCAGGTCGGCCTTGCGTTGGTCCAATACCGTTTGGTCAATATCGCAAATGGCCACACAGGTAGCTTCCTTCATTTTCAAAAAACTGGTAAGGTTCGCCCAGCCCATGCCTTTGCAGCCTATCAGGCCCAACCGCAGCTGATTGGCCGGTAAGCGCCCTGCCCGAAAGCCGGCAAGCGAAGCAATGGAAGTAGATACCAGGCCGGTTCCTAAGGCAGTAAGGCCGGTGTGGCGGATAAAATGGCGTCTTTGCATGGTGCTGTGGTTTCACTTAAACCTATAAAAATATGGGGCAAGGCACAAAAGTGCCCTTCTTACCGCCTTTTTCGGGGGAATATTGGTTACATCTTTCCTTTGCTTCTAACCATTTTCATATTTACATGTATATACATTTGTATGATGACTTTAGAAGAAGCTATACAAACGCAGGGATTTAGTTCGGCTCGCAGCAAGGCGGTGGTACATTTAATGTACACCGCATACCAACTTAAATCGGGTATAAGTCTGGTGCTAAAAGACTATGCCCTTACACCGGAACAATACAATGTACTGCGGATACTAAAAGGAAGCCACCCTTCGGCCCTTTGCAACCGCGATATCGCATCGCGCACTATTGAGCGAAACGCCAATATACCAAGGATTGTAGACCGTCTGGAAATCAAGAAGCTGGTTAAAAGAAATACCTCCCCACAGGACAGACGTGAAACCCTGATTAGCCTTACTGCGGCCGGTATCAATCTGCTGAATGCGGCAAGTGCTGCCCTGCAGCAACATGAACCCGACATAATGCCACTGAGCGAGGCAGACGCTGACAGCCTGAACCAACTGCTGGCCAAAATGCTGACAGCCTGACAAACAACAAATCCGGCTTAATATATGTATATACATGTAAATTAAATGATGGTGGCAACGATGGTTGCAGCCGATTGATAATAAATAACTACACGGAGTACAACTATGACAGCTACAACAGTAAAAACCACGCTACACAAAGCCGATAGCCGGGGCCATGCCAATTTTGGATGGCTCAATAGCTACCATACCTTCAGCTTTGGGCAATACCACCATCCTGACCGGGTGCATTTTGGGGCGCTTCGGGTACTGAACGACGACACCGTTTCCGCAGGCATGGGCTTTGGCCGGCATCCGCACGACAACATGGAAATCATTTCCATACCCACCTATGGCGACCTGAAGCATAGCGATAGCATGGGCAACGATGCTATCATCAGGCAGGGCGATATTCAGGTAATGAGCGCCGGCACCGGCATTGCACACAGCGAAATGAATGCCAACCGCGATAAGGAAGTACGGTTTTTTCAAATATGGGTGATACCCAACAAACGCCATGTGGCGCCGCGATACCACCAACTGACGCTGGATGAAACCCGTATGCATAATCAATTATTACAGGTACTAAGCCCCAACGAAAACGACGATGGGGTGTGGATACACCAGGATGCCTGGTTTCATATGGGACAATTGGAGGAGGGTACTGAAATTACCTACAACCTAAAGAAACCCGGTAATGGCGTATATGCCTTTATGATTGAAGGCAGCGCTACGATGGCCGGACAGCATTTGACCCTGCGGGACGGATTGGGCATTGAAAACTACCAGAGCTTTACGATAAAAGCTGACAGCAACGCCCGCATCCTGCTGATGGAAGTGCCCATGGCCTAATCGGTATTTGTATTCATGTAAAAAATGCCCCGGAAAGGGCAAAAAATATAACCATGTACAGAACAATTCAAACCATTGCTGCAGCGGGCGAGCCCCATATGGTGGGTGATGGATTTAAGCCCCGGAATTATATTGACAGACGTTTTTGGAAAACGCTGAGTCCCTTTCTGCTGCTCGACTATAATGAGCCCTGGGAACTGCGGCCTACCAACCATGCCCGCGGTGTGGACGTTCACCCGCATAAGGGTTTTGAAACCGTTACAATCACGTGGCAAGGCAGGCTTGCGCACGAAGACAGCAGCGGAGGTAAAGGTGAAATAGGGCCCGGCGATGTACAGTGGATGACTGCCGGCAGCGGTATTCTCCACAAAGAATTTCATGCACCGGATTTTAGTGCCAATGGTGGCACACTGCAAATGGCACAGTTATGGATAAACCTGCCTGCTGCGGCGAAAGAAACAGCACCTCAATA
>JAHEMO010000223.1:0-1174 GCA_024643625.1 Chitinophagaceae bacterium | reverse complement strand
TTGTTACGGGTGTTCAACGATGATTTTGTAGCAGCCGGCAAAGGTTTTGGATTGCACCCGCATGAAAACATGGAAATCATAAGCATTATGCTGCAGGGCAGCATGAATCATAAGGATACTATGGGCTACAGCGATACCGTGCATAAAGACTGGGTGCAAATAATGAGTGCCGGTAGTGGCCTCCGGCATGAAGAATATAATGTGAGCAGCGACGAAGTAAATTTTTTGCAGCTATGGATTGAACCTAAGCTGCAAAACATACAACCGCGTTACCAACGCAGGCATTTTGACGAAAGTAAACGAGTGAATACGTTAGCCACCGTAGTGAGCAACGAAGAAGGGCAAAGTCATTGCTGGATTAATCAGAATGCACGCATTAGCCTGGGGTACTATACCGAAGCAACTACATTGCATTACCCCTTCAACCCGCTAAATAAATGTGTTTTCATTTTTGCTATCAACGGCCCGATTTCTGCAGCAGGACAAGCCTTGCAAACCCGCGATGCCATAGGTATTTGGGATACCGATACCGTTGCCATTGAAACATCTCCTGAGAGCAGATTGGTCATCATTGAAGTTCCTGTAAATCACTAAAAATATGACCATGGCAAATGTTTCGCTGCATATGGATCGTGCGCATTACCGCACCACAATACAGAGTGGTACGGGGCATACCTTAGTAGCTGATGAACCGGAAGATCTGGGTGGCGGGAATGAAGGCTTTTCGCCAGACGAATTACTGGCCGCATCGCTTGCCAGCTGCGCTGCTATTACGGTTCGCATGTATGCCGACCGCAAAGCATGGCCACTTGTTAGTATTAACGTACAGGTAAGTTTTGAGCGGGATGCAGCAACGGCATCAAGCACCTTCAACCTGAACATCCATTTTAGCGGTAGCCTAAGCCCTGAACAACTGGAACGATTGAATGTAATAGCCTCCAAATGCCCTATTCACAAAACGCTAAGCAACCCTATTGATATAAATATTGTTACTACTCATAACTAATACCAATCACCATGCAAATCACCATCATATCATCGAGCCCAAGACCGCAAAGCGTAACCGTACGCGTAGCTGAATTTTTGAAAAAAGAATTGATCGAAAAATTTCCCGAACACGATATTGAATTAGTAGATGTAAGGGATTGGCCATTGGGTATGTTAGAAAAAGTAT
>JAHEMO010000222.1 GCA_024643625.1 Chitinophagaceae bacterium | reverse complement strand
AAAAAGCAATCCTCCGGGGTTGCTTTTTTTATTCATCGACATGTATCAACTCGTGCTTCAAGGTGCCCGATTAATTTTTACACTGTTTCAAACAGTTGAATACAGGATTTTCACAGATGCTTTGATTGTTGGTGAGTGTACACAAGTTATCCAAAGCTGCATGGATATTCGTTGCAAAGATTCACACTGCGGAATACGGTGCCATCACGGATTTTTATTGTGAGATAGTCAGTTTAATATTTTGGGTTGATTCCAGTTACCAAAGCCTTTTGATTATGGGGATTATCACTATACAGCGTTTGGTATTGCAAATTATTGTCCGAGTTCACACGTGCCTGAGCTATGTAACGCATTTTACCAACCGGCGAAAGCTGAGGGGGCAATTGACAATGAAACCGATTAGATGAAACTGGCAAATATTTATTTTTCCTGCGCTGACTATGCAGGCTAATGACTGAATAAAAAATAATTTTTGTATTTTATTCGAGTCGTTTCACTGCGGCAAGACTTAAAATGCTCTTATGAAAATAAAATCAGTAGTATGGCCGGTGCTTGTTGGCATTCTTGTTGGTGCGTTAGCGTATTGGTCCCAATCTTATAGCAACATAAATGTCTTTGGGAAATTTTCGGCAATTGCTACGAGCGCAGGATCCTTTTTGGGTGCCTTGATGCTGGCAATATTGTTACGGGACAAAATTTCGAAAATTGCATTGCTTGTTTCAGCCGGCGTAGCGATTGCCGTTTTGGCAAGAGTCTTTTTTGATATTAGTTATGTCGATTCCAAGTCGCATAATCTTTTTCCTTTCGAAGTTTTCTTTATGGTGCTTTATTCTATACCTTTTTCTTTCCTCGGTGCTGCTTTAGGCAGGAATATGTTGAAGTCGAAACAAAATGCCACACCGAAGCATTAATCCCGATACTGGTTTATTGATATGGTGGCAGACATTATTAGCAGTAATAGTACAAGGATTGATTTCGTGGTAAGGTGGATGAAAGAGACAGGGCATATCGAGACCTGAAAAACTTCAGTGGTGCAGAAAAAAGCTATTATTTCCATGTAAATCTGAGACACACAAAAAGGCCTGGCAACTCAGATCTGCTATGCCATCGCTTCCTTGGCTGCCACCATATCCAACTCGTTTTCCCATTTGGCAATTACCACAGTAGCTACAGAATTTCCAATGATATTGGTGATGGCACGGCCCTCGCTCATAAACCGGTCGATACCAAATATTAGTGCAATAGCCGCCACAGGAATATGCCCTACTGTAGGCAGCGTGGCCGCCAATACAATAAAGCCGCTACCCGTAACGCCTGCAGCCCCTTTGGAGGTAAGCAACAAAACCAGCAATAGTGTTATCTGATGACCCAAATCGAGTGGGGTGTTGGTGGCCTGTGCTAAAAAAACAGCTGCCATGGTAAGGTATATGGATGTGCCATCAAGGTTAAAGGAGTATCCCGTTGGCACCACCAATCCAACTACCGATTCGGAGCATCCTGCCTTCTCTAATTTGCCTATTAGACTGGGCAGCGCTGCTTCGCTTGATGACGTGCCTAATACCACCAGCAATTCCTCTTTTATAAAACCCAGCAGTTTAAAAATATTAAACCCCGCAAAACGAAGTATTCCCCCGAGCACCAGCACTATAAAAAGAATACAGGTAATATAAAACGACAACATCAGTTGGCTTAGTGATGCCAGAGAGCCAACACCATATTTACCAATCGTAAAAGCCATGGCACCCAATGCACCCAGCGGTGCCACTTTCATAATTATTTTGATGATAGCAAACAGCGCATCTTCCAGCGACTGAATGCCGCGTAACAACGGCGCGGCCTTCGCGCCAATTTTATTCAGAGCAAAACCCAGCAATACCGAAAAAAACAATACCTGTAGAATGTTGCCGGTAGAAAGTGCATTCACAATATTTTCCGGAATAATATTCAAAATAAAATCGCCCAACGACTGGCTTTCCCCATCGCTGATATAGCCGGCAACTGCTTTGGCATCAAGCGTGGCCGGGTCCACATTCATACCTACGCCGGGCTTTAGGATATTAATTACAATCAGTCCGATAATGAGCGCAAGGGTTGTTACTACCTCAAAATAAAAGATGGCTTTCAGCCCCACACGGCCTACTTTTTTGGCATTCTGCACCCCTGATATGCCCGTAACGATGGTGCAAAAAATGATCGGGGCAATCATCATTTTGATCAACTTGATAAACCCATCGCCCAATGGCTTAAGCTTTACTGCAATGTCTGGCACGAAATGACCAAGCAGAATACCGGTTATTATGGCGAGAATTACCTGAAAATAGAGGCTTTTTAATAGCTTGACCATAGGCGTTGTTGCTGTGCGGCTTGCAAATACCGCTTAAATATTTACCGCCACGAATAAAAGCATTTTCCTATATGTTTGTTAAGGAAGTATTAACGGGTAGTGTTCGGGCTATGCATAATAGCCGGCCTGAGTGCATAACAAGCCCCTCAATTATTCAACCAAAAAAGACCAAAACATGAGAATTAAACATTGTGTGGCAATGGTATTGCTGCTCTTAGGGTTCAACATGGCTGTGATGGCACAGCAACGAAATGTTACCGGAACCGTCAAGTCAGAAGACGGACTGCCTTTAGCTGGAGCCACCGTGGCTGCAAAAGGCACCAATATTGCCACCACTACCGGTGCTGATGGTAGTTTCAAATTATCAATGCCGGCAAACGTTCGCACTTTAGTGGTGAGCTATATCAATTTTCAGGAAAAGGAGCTGGCCATTGGTGCATCAGGCTCGGTAGATGTTGTCTTATCTGCATCGAGTAACGAGCTGGACAATGTGGTAATATCAGTATTGGGTTTTAAGGAGCGCAGCGATAAGTTGGGCTCGTCAAGCTCAAAAATTGCCCCCGATGATGTTGTAAATTCCGGTGAAACCGGATTGCTGCAAGGCATGGCGGGCAAGGCTTCCGGCGTTTTAATTACCCGGTCTACCGGCGACCCCGGGGCAGGGGCCAATATCCGTATTCGTGGTGCCAACACCATCACCGGTTCATCGGAGCCGCTTATTATTCTGGATGGTGTGCCCATCAGCAATACCGAAATACATGGCAATGGCAGTAGTTCGGTGGGTACAGGTGTTGTGCAGCAGTCGCGTCTCAACGATATTAACCCTAACGATATAGAATCTATTCAAATTCTAAAGGGCGCATCGGCCGCCGCTTTATGGGGTTCAAGAGCCGCCAATGGTGTGTTGGTTATTACTACTAAAAAAGGTAAATCGGGTGGGCTGAAAATCTCATACACTTCCACCTATTCTGTTGATGAAATAAATCGTAAACATCCTTTGCAAAGTTCCTACGGACAAGGGGGTTCAGGCCGCTACAGCCCTACTGCCGCTAACTCATGGGGCGATAAGATTGCGAATCGTTCCGGTGCTGATGACGTAACCACCGGCAGCGCCTATTTTGAGGGCTATATCACCGGTAAAAAGTATTACACCCTGGCAAGCGGCACTGCTGCAAATCCGAGTGGCGGAAAAAATAGCAGAGAGACCTTTAATGATAAAAATTTCGATGGCATTTTTGGAAAAGGACATTATTGGCAAAATGCAGTGTCGCTAAGTGGTGGCAACGATAAGTCAAGGTTTTTTATGAGTCTGGAAAACCTGAATCAAAAAGGCATCATTCGTAGTAATAGCGACTATGTAAGAAATTCAATTCGCCTTAATTCTGATCACAATTTTGGTAAGTATATTAAGTTTAGCAATAAGGCTACTTATATCAATATTAACTCCGATCGTATTCAAAATAACTCCAACACAGCAGGCTTGTATTTGGGCTTGCTGCGAACTGCGCCCGATTTTGATAACACAGATTATATCGGCAGTTATTTTGATGCCAATGGCGTGGAATACCGCAATCGGCACAGAAGCTACAGACGCTATCGCGGCGATAATGTGCAGCCTACCTACAATAATCCTTACTGGACCATAGAAAGGCAGACTGCCACTTCCAAAGTCAACAGATTTTTATTGTCATCTGAAATTTCTTCTAACCCATTGCCATGGCTCGAGTTGATCCTGCGCGGTGGAATTGATGCCAATAACGATTCAAGAATTTACTTCTTTCCTGTAGGTTCTGCCGGTGAACGCAGCGGTGGTAGCTACCGTAATGAAAAAATATCAGAAGTAGAAAAGAATCTGGATCTCATTGGCAAAGCCACAACCAATTTGACCCACAACCTGGGTGCAACATTTATTTTGGGTGGTAACATCAATGACAGACAGCGTGAAATTCTTTATGGTGAAGGCAACAATTTTCTGGATGACATCAACCTGCAAAATTTTGTACTTACACCCGATGCTAATACGCATGTTATCAATAGTTATTTGCATAGAAGTTCCAATCGGGGTTACTCAACCATTGGATTAGATTATGCCGATCAGCTATTTGTAAACCTTACGGGAGCGGTAGAAGCCGCATCTACCATTAGCAGTAGCTTCTTCTATCCTTCAGTTGACGCGGCATGGCAGTTTAGTAAACTTGCTGCTTTTCAAAATTCATCGTTCCTGAGTTTTGGCAAGTTAAGAGCAGCGTGGGGTAAAGTGGGTGTGCAGCCTACAGCGTACAATTTTGTAACCACTTTCGAAACGGCAGTGTATAATGCTTACGATGATGGTTTGGCGCTTACCAATTTTGGTGGCGGCTACCGCCTTGATAATAGTAAGGGTAACGATAATCTTCGTCCCGAAATAAAAACAGAGTGGGAAGTGGGTGCAGACCTTCGTTTTTGGCGCGATAAAGTAAGCCTTGGCTTATCTTACTATAGTAACGAAATCAAAGATATCCTGCTCAATGTTGGTCTGCCACCATCATCAGGTTTTACCAGCCAGTACACCAATGCAGCCACCATGGAAAACAAAGGCTTTGAAGTGGATTTGCGGGTTGATGTATTAAAAGGCAAAGACTGGAATGTACAAGTGTTTGGCAATTACAACCAAAACAGAAATAAGGTAATAAGCCTCAGTGGCACAGGCACCGTAGACCTTACTACGCAATCTGTGAGTTCAAGAGCGGTTGAAGGGTATCCGCTGGGCGTGCTTTGGGGTCCACGTGCTTTGCGCGATGTAAAAGGAGATTATGTATTGGATGGCAATGGTTTTCCGCAAATCGATTTGTCGCAGGGTGTTATTGGCGATCCCAATCCTGATTGGCGCGGTGGCGCGGGCATTACTGCTAATTACAAAGGACTTAGTTTCAATATACTCTTCGAAACCTTCCAGGGCGGCGATATATCGCAGGGAACAAAAGCAGTATTATACAATTTTGGTACCCATGAAGATGTAGCCAAAGAAATTACATTAACGGAGCCGTTGAAGAATGTGAACGGTGTAACCTTTCCTGCCGGTGCAGTGGTAAGGGGTAACATAGGTAATTATGGCGGCGGAAATGTTTTACTCGACGAAGCCTGGTATACCTCAAGAGGTGCAGGTCTGGGTTCTTCCGCCATTC
>JAHEMO010000221.1 GCA_024643625.1 Chitinophagaceae bacterium | reverse complement strand
TATCACCTCACTCAGGCAATAGTGTTTACAATGCGCACCTGAAACTAAAAGGGGAAGGCTATCATCATACCTGTTTAGCGTATGCCGATTTGGAAAGTATGCAATCGGCAAAGGCAGAATTGCTAAGCCAGGGCCATAAAATGATTCAGCATGGTTACACAGAAGGCTTTTTTGAATTCTGCTATTTTGAACTAACGGAGCCCGATATGCTGCTTGAATTACTCTACTTGAAAGAATTACCACCTCCGGAAAAAACAATTGGGTAAGGCACCATAATTGCCTCCCGTTGATTATTCAACAGCACCACTACCGCCTACAGTTCGGCTACAGCCGGCTATCAGCGGGTGTAATAATAATTCCTTGTCGACTCAAAGTGCCATACAAAGCGCAAACTTTTAGGGCAGTGGTATACCAGTAATTATACATTAAACCACAGTTCAGTTAGCCGTAATATTATTTACCGAACTTGACCTTCTTAATCCCGCGCCTTGCTGTCAAGGCAAAGTAGCAATTCATCAAAGGCCCGGCTGACAAACAACACGCCATGCATTTACATCTCGATACTATCATTTTATTTGTACAAGATGTAGACAACCTTAAACATTTCTATGCAGACGTACTTGGCCTTGACATTGTAGAAGAAGATTCCTCAGTGTGGGTTCTGCTGAGGGCAGGCAATGCTCATCTTGGGCTACACAAAATCGGGGAACAATATTTAAGTGAAACAGAAGACAGACATAAGTTTGAAAACAACACGAAAATTGTGTTTGACATAGAGCATAATATCCGTGAGGCAAGGCAATTACTTATTGATAAAAATGTGTTGATAGGCGCAATAAAAACATTTCACAACTATGACTATTGGCTTTGCGACGGTGAAGATCCGGAGGGAAATGTTTTTCAAATAAGGCAGCGAAAAAACCCGACGCAAACCAATTAATCTTCAAAGATAGCCTCACCCAAATCGGACAGCTATATCTGCATGAGGGTCAACATAGCAAATCCAAACCGGAAATAGCTGCAGTTCGTTTTGCCAACACGAAAAGGCGCTGCGATGGAAAATCCGTACAGGGCTTGGATTCCTCGCTGCCTTTGTATATTTTACAGCAGCTTCAATCTCCTCTCCTACCCGCATAGTTCATCATATTTTAACGGATAAACGAATCGGTAAAGTCGTTTTTGATAAAGCTTTAGACAAACAGAAAATAAACGGGGAAGCCGAAAAACAAACAGAGTAGGCAAAAAAATTTAATAAAGCAGCACTATGGCAAGAATGATTGTTATTCATCCGGTAGAAGATTTCGGAAAATGGAAATCTGTATTTGATTCACTTGAGACAGTACATAAAAATGCTGGCGCTACAGCCTTAAGCGTTTATCAGGGTTTCGGTGCGCCAAATAATGTGGTAGTTGTAACCGACTGGGGCACGCATGAGCAAGCAAAAGCCTGGGGAGAATCGCCTGAATTACAAACTGCCATGAAGGAAGCGGGCGTAGCAGGACCTCCTGGCATATATTTTGTGGATTAAATTGCTGTCTTTATTTGTATCAGCCGGCAGCTCATTCACTTTCGGCCATTAATTCAACCAACTGTTCAATTGTATACTTTGGTGTTAAACTCCTGCGGCTATTTCACACCCGATAGGCTTTTTTGAATTCTGCTACTTTGAACTAACGGAGCCCGATATGCTGCTTGAATTACTCTATTTGAAAGAATTACCACCACCGGAAAAAACAATTGGGTAAGTGCTATTGTCCTTGACATTTCTATGCTCCACAAGAAGCATTATTGCCAACGAAAGTTTTGGTAAAAAGGGCGCAAGGAAGATTTCGGCGGCGCTTGAATTACTGCATTACCAGCGTTCGGACATTGTCCGGTATCTTTTACTGTACATTGCTAAGCCATGTGCATCATTGGCAAAACAAACCATCAATGAAAACACTAATTACTCTACTATTAATTGTATTCACGCTAAACAGTTTTGGACAAAACCAGGAGGGCGTTTCCAATTATGATTGGTTCCATGCGAAATATGTAAAGTTTAAACCCGGAAAGGCTTCCGAAGCAAGACAGCTGTTGCAGGAATACCTTTATAAAGCAAATGAAATTTCCGGAAGACTGGTACTTACGTTTGAATCTGATATGGGAGATTGGGATCATATTGCCTACCTGCATCTCAAAGATGGCCCTAAGCAATTGGGCAGTGAAATTGCCGAGATTGAATCGAAATGGTGGAATGCAGTTGTTGTGCTTGCAGGCTCCGACCAAAAAGCAAAAGAAATTATCGAAAAATATAATAATTGTATATTGACCGAGAAATATAATCTCGTCAAGATGCGAAATATGCTAGACCAGATGAGCAGAAAAGAATAAGCCGATGACCGTTAGTAGCCCTGCTCAGGAAAATAAGGACCCCTTAATCAGCAACAGATATCGCAATTATGTACTCTTTATTCTTACCTGTGTCTATGTCTTTAATTTTATTGACAGGCAAATCATTGTTATCCTGCAGGAATCCATTAAAAGAGACCTAGGCCTTTCCGATACCCAACTGGGCCTCATGACCGGATTTACCTTTGCTATTTTTTATGCTTCGTTTGGGATACCTATTGCAAGGCTGGCCGACAAAAGCAACAGAAAGATTATCATCGCGGTGTCGCTGGTCATTTGGAGTGGCATGACGGCAGTTTCCGGCATGGCACAGAATTTTCTCCAATTACTATTAGCCAGAATTGGTGTGGGCATTGGCGAAGCAGGTGGAAGCCCACCGGCCCATTCTATCATCTCCGATTTGTTTCCTCCCAAAAAAAGAGCCACTGCGCTTGCCATTTATTCTTCGGGTATTTCCATTGGTGTGTTGATTGGATTTTTATTAGGCGGATGGATAGATGCATATTATGGATGGCGAAATGCTTTTTTTATTGTTGGTATTCCCGGCATTCTTTTGGCGCTCATCCTATACTTCACGGTAAAGGAGCCGTTGAGAGGCCTTCATGAAAACAAAAAGGCAGCGGAAGGTTCCTTATCCTTCAAAGCTGCCATGCTGACTCTTTGGCGAAGCAAAACGTTTCGGTATGTAGCACTAGCCAGCGGATTCACCGCGTATTCTGCCTATGCCTTCCAAAGCTGGATGCCACCATTTCTAGCTAGGCTGCATGGTATGGACAGTGCGGAGATTGGCTTTTATCTTTCCTTACTTTTTGGCATTGGCGGCGGCTTGGGCTTTTTCCTGGGCGGATTCATTACTGACAGGGCAAGCATACACGACAAGCGTTGGTACCTGCTCATTCCCGCAGCAACCCTATTGCTGGCTATTCCGTTTGCACTCATCATATTTTTTACCGGAAACACAACGCTGACGCTTATCCTGATGGCGGTTCCTCCATTCCTGACGTCATTTTTTTTGGCGCCCTCCATTGCCGTTGCGCATACATTGGTGAGCCCGGCCATGCGTGCGCTGGCCTCGGCCATTTTGTTTTTTATCCTGAATATTATAGGCCTGGGTTGTGGCCCGCTCTTTACGGGTATGTTGAGTGATTTGCTTACGCCGTCATTGGGTGCTGACGCACTTCGTTGGGCATTAGGTAGTACCATCATGGCTAAAATACTGGGAGCCATTATGTACTTGCTGGCAGCAAAAACAATAGTTGCAGAATTAAATACTCTCCCAAAAACACAATAACATTGATCAAATGAAGACTACCACTGAATTTGTAAATGAACTTAACCACAAATTTTTCAAGGGCGAATTGCCTTTGCTATTTCTGGAAAAACTGGCATTGCTGCCCATAGACAGACCCGATGTATTTGCCTTTGTGCAAAGAATGTTCAGGAATATGAATCAGGCCGGCATGCCGGCAACGGACATGAATTTGTTGCAAGCCGATATTCTTGGCACACTGCTTGCCCGAATTTTGCCGGGTGCATGGGAAGGCAGGGTGCCACCCATTACGGTCATGGGACGGCATGCAGAAATTGATGCCTATATCAAAAAAAATACCTGGTGCAGTTCAGGTGGCAAATCAATGCTGGATATTGGATGCGGATTCCCACCCTATACTACAGTTGAAACAGCAGCTTATCTGCCCGATTGGCATATTACAGGAGCAGACCCATCATTGCCGTACTACCTGCTGTATGATGCCGAAGGAAATTATGCCACTTTTGACGAAGATTCAGCCATTGTATATTTCCAACCAGCAATACCTTCTATTGAAAACTGGAATAAGTTACTGGCAGACACAGTAGCAACAAAAAATCATTTCAATAATCTATTGGCGGAATTGCTTGCTCACCCTAATGATGAGGGTTACCCCAAACTGGAGCATAATCCAATTGCAAATTACGAAACAGAAAAGCTGTCGTTCATAAGGGGCGGTATTGGATCAGTTGATACTTCACCAAAAGATGTGATCCGATGTTTTAATGTGTTATATTATTTTGATGATAGTTTCCAGGAAAAAGCGCTTACGTGGTTTGCGGAAAAGACAACAGAGGGCGGTATCGTATTGATTGGAGGCGATTGGTCAGGATCTACTGAAAGCTATTATGACGTCTATAAAAAAACAGGTGACAGGCTTATCAATAAAGCGTTTGCTTTTAGTATAGACTGTATTTGTCCACTTGGAATTGTTACCTGGTACACCAATCACGATGATGATCGTCAAAAGAAGGAACTGATCAAATATATCAGCATGCTACGCCATAACAAGCCATTTATGGCTGCCTTCTATGCCTTTCATGACGCCCAACGATTACAATACAATTTCTGTCCAAGGAATGCGCAAGGCTACTATGATAATGTCGACCCCAACATACAGCCCCAGGACTTATGGCTAAAAGCCAGCATCATGTTAAAGGAATTAAATGAAGCAGGTCTCAATCAAATGGCCGTAAATGTGTTACTTGAAAACGGATTGCAGGCCACGGTAAATGAAGTTGGACATATTGAAGTATTACTTTAGATTTTCTTAGGTAACGTTTCTGCACCTTTGAATACCCAACTTTCAACTAATAATAAAGGAGTAATTGCCTGCTGGGAGCTACTGCAGCGCTGGCTCATTGTCTTTATACTTTTGTTGCATTCTTTTTAGCTCGCTTTTCATTGCTGCGACCTGTTTCGCGTAAGCTTTTCTGCCGTATACATTCTCCAACTCTTTAGGATCCTTTTTCAAATCAAAAAATTCCCACTCGTTGTTCTCATAAAAATAGATCAGCTTAAAGCGATCACTGCGCACACCAATATGTTTTGCAACATTGTGTTCACCAACTGATTCGTAGTAGTGATAATATACAGCCTTCCGCCAACCATCCGCTTTTCCATCAAACAATGGCAGCAGGCTTTGTCCCTGCATTTCAGGGGCGGGAGTTACACCAGCCGCTTCCAACAGTGTTTCTGCTATATCAATATTCATCACCAGGTTAGTATTAACCGTTCCAGGTTTTATTACTTTTGGCCATTTGATTAATAGCGGCGTTCGGAAGGACTCCTCGTACATGAAGCGCTTATCAAACCAGCCATGTTC
>JAHEMO010000220.1 GCA_024643625.1 Chitinophagaceae bacterium | reverse complement strand
GTAAAAAAAGCCATGGCCGCTATAGATACCAATACCATACGCAGCCATATTGCATTTTTGGCCGATGATGCACTAAAAGGACGATTGCCCGGCACAGCAGGCTATCAAACGGCGGTAGATTATGTGGTGGAGCAGTACAAAGCCATGGGCGTACTGCCGGGTGGTGACGGCGGTGGCTATACGCAGCGTCTCTTCCTGCGCAAGAGCACTGTCGACAACAAGTCGGCCAAAGCTGCAGTGCAGGACAGCTATGGCAATATTGATTCGCTGCAATTTGGTAAAGATTTTTTGCCGTATCCGCATCCATTGCAGCCACAGGTAGCCGTGCAGGCTGCATTGGTATTTGCAGGCTATGGTGTTGATATTCCTGGTTTCTATTCGGACTATGCCGGCATTGATGTAAAGGGCAAAATTGTGGTATTGCTTACCGGCATTCCCGATGGTATTACGCCAAGTACCATCGCTGCTCATTTTACCAATCCGGGTAATAAAATGAGTACTGCCTTTGCCAAAGGCGCAGCGGGAGTGGTTTTAATATTTCCTGCTTTTACCAATCCTAACCCAACGCTTCAGTTAAACGCATCGCTGAACAACGATAAAACCAAATCCTACGGCAGGGGTGTTAATGATCCAAAAGGATTTGCCATGCAGGCAAGCCGCGCATGGTTTACCCGCCTGTGCATGCTTGCCGGCAAAAACATGGATGAGGTTGTTGCTCATGTAAAACAGCGGCACAATACATCCTTCGACATCCCGCTGAAACTCTCTATACAATTTACCAATAGTTATACTGATGTAGAAAGCTACAATGTGATTGGCTTAATAAAGGGTAGCGACCCTGTGCTGCAGCAAGAATATGTAGTGCATACTGCCCACCTCGATCATGTTGGTATTGGCAAACCCGAAAATGGTGATTCGATTTACAATGGCGCTCACGACAATGCATCGGGCGTTGCCTCGCTGCTGGAAATTGCCCGCTTGTATGCGAAGGGCGGCGCAAAGCCCAAAAGATCGGTGCTGATAACCATGGTTACTGCCGAAGAAATGGGGCTGATGGGCTCTGCTTATTTTGCTGCCAACCCCACCGTGCCCAAAGCCGCTATTGTGGCCAATGTAAATACCGATATGCCTACCGTCATTGCACCGCTGCTATCCATCGTACCACTTGGTGCTGAGCATTCGAGCCTGATGGGCAATGTGCAATTTGCGGCAAACTATTTAGGCCTCGATGTAGAAACCGACCCTGAGCCGGAACAAAATCGCTTTGTACGCAGCGATCAATACAGTTTTGTTACCAATGGCATTCCGGCCCTGCACATTAAGTATGGCAACAAAACCAATGTGCCTGGTTTTGATCTTGATGCCTTTGTAAAAACATGGCGTGCGAAATACTATCATCACGCAGCCGATGGCATGGATGGTATTTTTAATTTTACTGCAGCCAAAACCTATGTGCAACTCAATTTTCTGATCAGCTATTCCATTGCACAAACCCAGCAAAAGCCGCAGTGGAACAAAGGGGATTTGTTTGGTATGCAAAACAGGTAAACGGGCAATCCATTATAAGGTTGATTTCCCAAATTAAACTGCCTTGTAAGAGGGCGTAAAATGCGAAACAACATTTGGTACGCTGAAACACAACGCATAGCAAACTGTGTCTTTTAAAAACAACAGGAATAAGGCTTGCAAAAGAAAACAGATAAATACTACCCTGACATCATGCTTTTCCTGCTGGCAATTCCCATTATTGCCGGCATTAATTACTATCTCACCTACAGTGGTATCCGGCTGAACTGGTTTCTTGCGCTCACCTTTGCCATTGATACTGTGCAGGGTTATATGGCATGGTGGATTGTTCGATGGTTAATAAAATGGCTCGACAAGGTTAAACCGTATCAGCAAGGGGTGGGCAAACGAATAGTGACACAAGTATTGGTAACATTGGTTGCCGGTCTTTCCTTGTTGGCCATAACCACTGAACTGGTGAGCTGGATAGCCCGTGGGAAACCCGCCAACCTTTCGTTTTATACCGTTGATCTTGTTATAATAGCCATTTGGTTCTTCGTCATTAATGGCGTTTACATTTTTCTGCATTACTACCACGAATGGAAATCCCTTGCACAGCAACGCCAACAGGCAGCAACCCTACTTGAGGCTGGATTATTTGTTCAAAAGGGAAGGGCCGATTTAAAATTACCTTATAGTGAAATTGCAGGATGCTATGTGGAAGGCGACTATGTGATGGTAACCAATAAGGAAGGCAACCGATATTTTGTTGATCAGCCTTTGGACAAACTGGATGCAGTATTACCGCCGGATTTGTTTTTCAGAATGAACAGGCAATATATTGTTCATATCCAAATGGTAACCGGCTTTCGCCGCAGCGAAAACGGAAAAATTGTGGTACTGCTGCTGCAGCATAGTATGCTGCCACAGGAAATTACAGTGAGCCGTGTGAAAGCACCTGCTTTTAAAGTCTGGTTTCGACCACAGGTATGACCCTTCAGCCGTCATCTTGCTACCGTTTAAGGTATTTGCATCTTTAATTACCCCGTAAGCAGGCTGAATGAAACATTTTTGTGCTGAAAATAATCCGCATGAAACTACTGGCACTGCTAACCCTTTTTGGGGGGCTATTTGCACAAATGGTAAAAGCACAACAAGGCGAAAAAAACCAATACCGAAATTTCCCAATAGTTGTAACCATTCAATTTCATTCCCTCGCCATGCCATTTCACGATATTGGTGGCAGCTTCCGAAACATTGGCATTGGCCTGGGCACAGAGGTCAGTCTAAACGGCCGGCACGATTGGGTGCAGCGGTTTTCTACCATTTGGTACGGCAACAAGGCAGTAGGAAAAGGATGGCTATTCTATACGCAAACTGCCTACAGGCCGGCAATAGGCAATCAGGGATGGTATGCGGAAGCAGGTGCAGGAATTGGCTACTACATTTCCCAAAAGCCAAATGCAGGATGGAAGCCTTCAGCAGGCGGATGGCAGCCATTGGCCAAAACAAAAAAGGGTATGCTGACCTTACCAATGGGGATTGGCTTTGGCTATCATAACCCATCTGCGCAAAATTACTATGCGCCTTTCGCCTCCTATCAGTTTATGCCGGTATTGGGATATAACAAAAGCGTACCCATAATTCCTGAAACATTTCTCCAGGCCGGCGTTGGTTTACACCCCACCTACTAATTACCCATTTCTTCCAATGCATATGCTCATGAAACAACTTTTTACCTGTTTACTGGCTGCACTAATAACTGGTTCCGCGGTATCGCAAGCACTGCCGGTGGCCCAGTGCAGCCCTCAACCAGCGGCAAGCTATAGGTCTCACCAAACGGATTCCCTAAGCCAATCATTACAGTTGCTGGTAGGGGCCGGCGTGCCCGGAATAGTTATGTCAGTCATAAGTCAAAAGGGATATTGGGAATCCGCAGCCGGTTGGGCCAGCATCGAACAAAAACAGGTTATGCAAACCTGTCACCTGCAGTACCTGCAAAGCATTTCCAAAACTTATATGGCCACGGCGATGCTGAGGCTATACGAACAAGGTAAATTAAACCTTGATGACCCAATTACAGGCTATCTGAAGCCAGCCCATAGTGCTTCTATCACCAATGCTGCTGCCATTACAATACGCATGCTGCTGCAACATACTTCCGGTATTGCCGATTACAATTTTGCCCCTGCCTATGTTGCTCGCCTCCTGCAGCACCCCGAACATCGCTTTACGCCCGAAGAATATTTGTCTTATGTACATAAAAAGAAGGCCGATTTTCCGCCTGGCGCCCGTTATGCGTACCGCAATATCAACTATGTACTGCTGGCACTTATTGCAGACGGGATAACCGGCAATCACGCGCAATACCTACGCGAACAGATTTTTGAACCGCAACAGTTGAAGCATACTTTTTACCGCGCCGATACGGGTTATCTACACTACCCTGCACTAACCAATACCTATTGGGACAGATATAGTGATGGGAGTATTGAAAATGTGTCGGACATGCAACGCGGTAACGTAAGTGATCTTATCGGCGATGACGGCATTGTTTCAACCGCTCATGATGCGGTGTATTTTTTGAAAGCATTAAACGAAGGAAAAATAATTCGGGATTCTACACTGCAGCTTATGAAGCAATGGACTAAGGATAGCAAAGGAAAAAACAGATATGGCATGGGCCTCAGCTATTACGACAATTATGGTTTGGTGGGATATGGTCATAGTGGGGGTGGCATAGGTGCCGGATGCGAATTGTATTATTTCCCCAAACAGGATATTTATGTCTTTATCGCCATAAATCTTGGCACGGTTACGGACAGCCCCTTGCATAAAAAAGCCGAAGAATATCTGGCCCGCTTGCACCATCAATTGGTATTGGATTAAGTAATCATAAATAACTTTTTGGCTTGCGAAGCATTTTTTGGCGAAGCATCCTTATAGCTTGCTAATCTTAGCTTGACAGCAAAGTATGCGCATGTTTCCAAAACTTTAGCTGCCCATCCTTACCTTGACCCGCGTAATACTTTATCCATGAAAAAGCTGATCTGGGCTCTTATTTTTCTGACTACTAATTATACCCTTATAGCCCAACAGCCGGGTAAAAAATCAGCTTCCGTGCTATTGCCTAACGGATGGTCGTTGTCCCCTGCAGGCAAATCCTTGCCACTTGGCGATCTGCCGCTCAATTTGGTGGTAAGCCACAATGGCAAGCTGGCGGCGGTAACCAATAATGGGGTGGGTATTCAGACTATTCAATTGTTATCCGTACAGCAGCAGCAACTGTTGCACTCCGTTGCCATTGACAGGAGTTGGTATGGTCTTGCCTTTAGCCACAACGATAAATTACTCTATGCTTCTGCAGGGCACAACAACCAAATATTGGTATATGCCATAACCAACAACAAACTGGTTTTGCAAGACAGCCTCGTATTAGGAAAACCCTGGCCTAAGCGCATTGGGCCTGCCGGTATTGCCCTGCACCCCACGCAGCCGCTGCTGTATGTAGCTACCCGCGACGATAGCGCCGTGTATGTGATGCAAACGCAAGCCCATCAAACCGTAAAGCGCATACCGCTAAGTGGCGAAGCCTATACCTGCCTGCTATCGCCCGATGGGCAAAAGCTGTATGTGAGTGTATGGGGTGCCGATCATATTGCGGTAATTAATACCAACGATTATCAGGAAGAAAAGCGCATACCCGTAGGCGATAACCCGAATGAAATGGTGCTGACCCGCGATGGGCAGTGGCTGTATGTATGCAATGCCAACGACAATAGCGTATCGGTTATCAACACAACAGATATGGTGGTAAAAGAAGTATTAAATACCGCACTGTACCCCAATGCACCGGCAGGCAGCACTGCTAATGCACTTACGCTTTCGCCCGACGAAAAAATGTTGTACGTAGCCAATGCCGATAACAATTGCCTTGCCGTATTTGATGTGGCCAAAAAAGGCTTTAGCGAAAGCGAAGGTTTTATCCCTACGGGATGGTATCCTACCAATGTAAAACAGGTGGG
>JAHEMO010000028.1 GCA_024643625.1 Chitinophagaceae bacterium | reverse complement strand
TTTTGTGCCGTCAAAGGAGCTGGAAAAACGAACCAGGTTAAGTACCGGGGAGTGGGTGGCTATAAGTTCGATTTTGGCTACCCTTGCTACAATTACAATTCAATTGGTGAAATAGATCTATAAACTATTAAAGGTCTTATGGAAACAGAGGGGGTAATTTACCGGCGAATAACGCTCACTATCCTAATCGATGTGCTAAAACAATATTTTCGAATGTTGATACGCAATTGGTGGGTGTTATTGCTTATTGGCTTAATTGGTAGTGTGGCGGGTGTGCTTGTATCAAGTTTTCAAAAACCGAAATTCGAGGCCAGGCTTTCATTTGCTTTGGAAGAAGGACAATCGACAGGTATAGGTAGTGCTCTGAATATAGCCGCGATGTTCGGCATTGACCTAAACAGTTCTGGCAGTATCTTTTCAGGGGATAATATTCTTGCTATCATGCCGAGCCGCGAAATAATTGAGCGGGTTTTACTTTCAAGTGATAGCCTTCCCGACGGAAGAGTAGAAACTTTTGCAGACGAATGGATGCGTCTAAATAAAATCAACAAGGGAAATGCCAGACTAAGCAATATTGTGTTTCCTGTAGCTAAGCCCAGAGATACTTTTTCATATCTTCAGGATAGTGTATTGTTTGTGCTTCAGAGCTCAATAGCAAATGACTACCTGAATGTGGTTCGTCCGGATAAGAAGCTCAATATCTATGAAGTCTACTTTGTTGCACCCGACGAACGATTAGCTAAGGCGTTTGTGGAAACGCTGGTTGAGCAAACAATTGCATACTATACTGATCTTAAGAGCAAAAGATCCCTGCAGACACTTCAAATTCTTGAGGAAAGAGTAGCTTTTCTAAAAGGGGAAACGTTCTCTTCTATCGACAAGCAATTGGAGGTAAAAGATATAAACGTAAATCCGGCATTTGCACGGGCCAATAGTCCGGTGGCTAAGGAGCAAATGGATATAACCGCCTATGGCGCGGCCTACGCCGAGCTTTTCAAGAATTTGGAAATCGCAAGAATGCAATACCTAAAAGATATTCCTCTTTTGCAGGTAATTGATAAACCCCATTATCCAATGCGAAACCTTAAGAAAGGGCGGCTGCGTACCGGCATTCTTTATGGATTTTTAGCGGGCATTTTTGGAATTGGCCTACTTTGTTTCCGCTATTATATCAAGCGCGTCGAAAAGATAACCTCTCCGCAGGCTTTGTCGTAAAAAATGGAAATCCAAACGCAAAAGGGCATATCAGGGAAACTATTACTTCAACAGCAATCGTTTGCTCAGGCGGTATTACTTTTTCTATTATTCGCCTATCCGGTTTCGTCTTTTCTGTCGGCCTTTGCAGGGGTTTCAAGCAATGTTTTTAGTTTGGCTATAAGGGGACTATCGGTTGTATTGGCAGGTCTTTACGTCTTGTTTCTGCTATGGCATCGTATTTTTTTTGTCTATCGCTCTTCAATCTTCATTTTCTTTTTTTTCTGGTTGCTGTATTTGCCACGCCTTATTTACGATACACAAGTGAATGAAGCTCAGTTGGGTATTGACTCCGGCCTGTACCTTTTATTTGGAATAGTACTCAGTTTTTTTCTTGCGATTCCTCTTTTTGTTTATTGCGAATACAATGAAGCGAAATTGGAAAAGCATATCTTCTTAATTGTTACTGTTCTCAATGTGCTTAGTCTCTATTTTGCCCTGCAACAGGAAGAGGCATTTATTACCCGGGTTGGTGGTAATGAGAAACTTAATCCTATTTCCACCGGTGTGATGGCAACACTTTCAATAGCCATTAGTTTCAAATGGATCATTGCAAAAAAGGCAGGCGGAATCGGAGGATTTCTGCTATTGCTTGCGAATATCGGGTTAGGGGCTGTAGTTTTGGTTTTAATCAGCACTAAGAGCATGATTATCGTGCTGTTGTTTTTTATTTTCCTATTGATTTTTTTGCAAAACACTGGGTTTGCTATTCGAGCAATAATAATCCTGATAGCAACAATTCTTGTTTTTGCTATGCTTGTACTTTTGACTAACTCAGGAGACCTGCTTGAACTCACGTATATGCGCTTTGTAAATGTGGAGGGAGATCAGAGTTCTCAGGAAAGGCTAGACATGATCCGTGGTGCAATTGCACAATTTCAGTCTTCCCCGTTTATCGGTGATTTTATAGAAGAACGTAGCCTGCATATGTACCCCCATAATGTAATTCTTGAATCATTCATGGCACTAGGCATCCCGGGGGGCATTGTTTTTCTTGTGCTCTTTTTTGGGTTTTGCCTGCAAACATTGCGGCTGGCATTATACACCCGATTGGGTATCCTTTCCATGTTAGCCTTTATTCAAATTATGTTGGCTATGGTGAGTAGTAGTATATGTTTTAGTCCCGAATTGTGGTATATGATTGCTGTTGTTTCCTCGCATTCACTGAATCCCATGAATTGGCCAGCGAAGCGCAGTTCATTGGCATTAAATATTTTCCCTCCGGATAGCCAAAAATCGTTGCACACATGAGATGGCTATCTGAAAGGTCTCTGTTCATGCGGCAAAGCGCCCAACTTACATTGGGTACAACACTCGCCCAACTTATACCAGTACTAGCAGTTTTTGGATTATCACGGGTTTACACAACGGAGCATTTTGGTGTTTTTCACCTTTTTTTTCAGTTGGCTACAGCTTTGGCACCAATTATGGGATTGCGAATGGAACAACCAATGCTAACAGTTGCTGATGAGCCTGAGGCAGAGGCATTATATGCTTTGGGAGTAAAGTTTAGCGCTATAATTGCTATTTCGCTTTTATTTCTAACAGGTGCAGCATGGGTGTTTTACATGCCAATTGTTACTTCATCCCTTGGCCCTGTAATTTGGTTGGTTGCTCCGGTTTCATTTTTAGCAGCACAAATTGTTGCCTTACAATATTGGGCGAATCGGCATGCTAATTATAAGCTGATAGTTGCCAGCAAAGTATTGCTTGCAATTGTTGCTAATGTGTTGCCCCTCTTCTGTTTGCTTTGGTTGCCGGCCAGCGCGTGGTGGTTGGTTTTAGCCTGGTTGGCAGGTCTTCTGCTCGCATGGAGTTGGTTGGCGAAAAAACAGCACAAATGGCCTCCGCCTATGTGGAAAGAAAAGCAATTTTTGAAGCAAACCTTTCATCGATGGCGTCATTTTGCAACCACAAACACACCTTCACTTGTTGCCGATCAGCTAGCAGGTGCAATTCCTATCATTACTTTTAGTATGGTTTTTGGGCAAGCTATGGCTGGCAGTTTTGGGTTTGCTCAGAGGCTGATGATTGTCCCAATGATTTTTATTGGAGCCTCCGTATCACAAGTTTTTTTCAAGCATGCATCTGATAATGCAAATGCGTTAAAACCTATTTCGCCATTAGTTAAAAGGCTTGGTCTTATTCTTCTTTCAGTTGCCATTGTATGTTTTGTCGGGGCTTTTTTTCTAGCACCGGAAATTATTCCCTGGTTGTTCGGCTCGCAATGGATGGAAGCCGGTAAGATGATGTCGTGGTTGTCTTTGGCTATGATTATCAAGTTTCCTGTATCAGCGTTAAGTAACACATTTGTAGTTGCAAACCGCATTAGACTTCAGGCTTTGTGGCAATGGCTCGCTCTTTTGGTTAATCTGGCGGGTATGGCATTTAGTTTTTGGACAAAAAATATATGGGGGTATGTAGTATGGCTTGTTGTTCAAGACGTCTTGTTGTATGTGCTGTACGCCCTTTTACTCATTACGGTAGCACGGCAAAGAGACAAGAGTAGTCAGCTTTTTGCATCATCTTCCACTCCTGCAACCTGAAACGTACTTTATTTGCATTATGTGCGGATTTGCAGGGATAGTTGCTATTACAGGCGAACCCGCGAAAGCGGAAACATTGCAGCGGATGGCAGATGCCATGAAACACCGTGGTCCGGACGGGCAAGGATTATGGACTGATGGTTCCGTTGGGCTGTCTCACCGCAGGCTTGCTATTATTGACTTAACCGAGGCTGGCCACCAGCCCATGCACTACATGGGACTGACAATAAGTTACAATGGAGAGATTTACAATTATATCGAACTTAAACTTGAACTTGAAGCGATCGGATATGAATTTACTTCTCAATCAGATACCGAAGTATTGCTGGCTGCATACCATTGCTGGGGTGAGCAGTGTGTGAATCGATTCAACGGAATGTGGGGATTTGCAATCCACGATCCGGTCCGCAATATCATTTTCCTTTCGCGGGACCGCTTTGGAAAAAAGCCGGTGTATATGTATCAGGATGAAAAGATATTTTGCTTTGGCTCAGAAATAAAGGCAATTTTAGCCACCGGTGTAAAACCCCGTGCAGATTATCAAACCATCGCCAATTTCTTGGTATTGAGCTTAACCGAAACCGGTAACGAAACTTTTTTTGAAGGAATAAGAAAACTGGGTGCGGGTTGCAATGGTATATTCGATCTTGAAAGAAGTCAACTGACAACATCTTCTTATTATTCTATTCCCCGGCAGCTATTTTGTAGTGAATTGGATGAAGAAGCTACCATAGCAAAATTTTCGGAATGCTTGAAAAAAGCCGTTCAATTGCGGCTGCGAAGCGATGTAAAAGTTGGCACATCGTTAAGTGGCGGTTTGGACAGTTCTTGGTTAGCTACGCTTGCAAGTCAACAATTTCATCAGCAAACTGATGAAAAGTTTGCTGCAGTATCGGCGCTTTCTGTTGATAAAGCTTGGGATGAAGGGGATTATGCCAAATTGATTGTTGATGCCAATCACCTGCAATGGCATACCACCCGCCCGACAAAAGATGATTTTATCAACAGCCTTTCGGACGTTACTCTTGCCCAGGAAGAGCCCTTCCATAGCACTAGTATTTTCATGCAATACTTTGTTATGAAAGCCGCTAAAGAAGCCGGAATAAAAGTACTATTGGATGGACAAGGCGCTGATGAATTGCTATTAGGGTATTGGGGGCATATCACGCCATACCTTTCCAGTATCCCCTGGTCGAAGCGTCTTAGTGTTGCGCGACAGGTGGCGCATAACTATGGAATAAGCTTCGCCGAGGTCATTAAGCTGTACTACTATTTTGGGAATTCTACCTTAAGAGTGCTGCGCCAAATGAATCGCTGGAATAATGTTAAGCCCGAATACAAAGGATCAATTCTTGACAAAGAACTGATTAGACGGGTTGCTAATTTGGGCAAAACAGACCTATTTGCATTTCAGCAACTTGATATTGGAGGGTATACATTACCCATGCTGTTGCGTTACGAGGATAAAAACAGTATGTGGTTTTCCGTGGAGACCAGGTTGCCATATCTTGATTATCGTCTGGTTGAAATGGCAATTAATACGGCCCCAGGCTTAAGAATAAAGAATGGTTGGTCCAAATACATGTTGCGAAAATCAATGGAAGGAAGTGTCCCAGATGCCATAACCTGGCGACGCCGGAAATTTGGTTTTGCAGCACCCGAAGATGCATGGCTAGGCGACGGTAAAGTTTTGCGCCCTATAATAGACGGCAGTGTAATTCTCCGCCGTATGCTTCACCAACCTGAGGCATCGTGGCCCGACCGGGCTTCTGCGTGGCGAATGGCTTCTGTAGCACTTTGGGAAAAGGAATTCGACGTTATAGCTTAAATGGTAAAAATGATCCATGAAATAAAGGCGATAATTGGCCTACTATATTTTGGAATTTTGCTTGCAACTCCTGTAATGGGACAACAGCGCGTTTTTTTAGCAGGCCACGAACGCGAATTGCAGGATGATATTGATAAATTGATTACTGGCATGGAAGTAGATTTCATTCAGATCATTTATGAAGAATCCATTGATCCGGAACACGATGGGGTGCTCAATGCAGATTTGCTAAAACAAAAGGTTGAAATGCTCTTTCCTGACCAAAATCAAAAAGGCTTTGGTTGTTTGGATTGGGAAACGCCGGTATTGGATATTTTATATTTTCAAAAAGAAGGTAGCGATCGGGTGGTGGAGGAGATGTTGAAAGCATTACAACTTGTGCAAACAATGCGTCCCAATATGAAGTGGGGTTACTACGGGCTCAACCGACAGGAGTACTACAAAAGAGATTTTGATTGGGCTCAGCGATCCAGGAATTTCTTACCCTTAATTGAGGCGTGTGATGTCAATTATCCTTCAATTTATCTCTTTTATCCTGAGGCAGTCAATGGTCGGGATTTCGAGTTAAGTTATGCCCGGGAAAATACTTCTCTCAATTTAAATTTTTGTTTTGAAAAGAAAATTCCGGTTGTTCCTTTTGTTTGGCATAGATGGCACGATGGCGACAAAAAGTATGGCATGCAAAGTATTTCGCCAACTGAGTTTCGACGGCACGTGTCAGCTATTTTGGATGAACGATTCAAGGGGGACGGTGTTTCTGGAATTGCACTTTGGTGTATGGACAAATATTTTGTCACCCAGAACGACGTTGTAAAAAAGGAAATGGGGCAACTCTCCCCTGAATTATACCGCCGAAAAATAATCAGTGAATATTTGACAATTATGCAACAAGAGCAGAATCACTAATTCCATGAGAATACTAATCTTGCAGCAGTTTTTGCCGCATTACAGAGTTCCGATATTTAACCAACTAAGTGCCTCAAATAACATTGATCTTACAGTGGCTCATGGAGATGCTTTTCAGATGCATAATCCAGCTATTCAATTTAAGCAAGTCCTATTAACCTTTCGGAAAACGAATAAATTTTTTACAGCCAAACCTTCAGTAAAGTTGTTGGCCGAGCAATATGACATTGTGATTGTGTCAGCAAATATCCGTATCCTGTCTTTTCTGCGATTAGGCTGGGTAAGAGCGAGGCCTTTTAAGTTGATTTTGTGGGGACCAGGAGTTACCGTAGGAAGAGGATTTGATGTTCCAAATGGGTTTGACTGGCTTCGCTATCGGTACGCGCGGCGTGCGGATGCCATGTTATTTTATACCAGCTACCCAATTGAGAAATATGCCGCAAAAGGATTGCCTCGCGAAAAATTATTTGTGGCGCATAATACTGTGGAATTGCCGTCAAGATTTCTGTTCGATAATTCAATAGTAAAAACATCTTTTTTGTTTTTGGGTACCCTTTACCGTGATAAACGACTAGATATTCTGCTTCATGCATTTGCCATGAAAGCTTCACAACTGCCGCCTTCTGTTTGTATTAATATAGTTGGTGATGGCCCAATGAGGAAGGAATGGATAGAAATGTCAAATACGTTGGGCATAGGTGGTAGGGTTCATTTTCATGGGAAAATAGAAGATTCCGTTAAGCAGGAACCTTTTTTTGAAAGTGCATTTGCTTGCATTTCCCCGGGACAAGCCGGATTGAGTGTGTTGCAAAGCATGGCTTATGGTATTCCGTTTATAACCAGCAGAGATGCTATTACCGGTGGCGAGCGCCTGAATATTATTGACGGCAACAACAGTATTTTTTTTGATGGTACCGCGCAAGCCTTGGCTGACAAATTAGTCACAGTGATTGAAAACCAGGAGCAAACAAGGCAAATGGCATTTAATGCGTTTCAATATTATCAGGAAAATTGTTCAATAGAAAATATGTTATCAGGATTTTTGAAGGCAATTGTCTATGTATCCTAAAAGCCATTTAAGTGAAAAGAAAACTTTTATTTGTAGCGGCAGCTCGTCCCAATTTTATGAAAGTAGCGCCAGTTTACCGGCAGCTAAAAGAAAGCAGCGATTTCGATTTCTTCCTTGTTCATACAGGTCAGCATTACGATTCCAATATGAGCGACATTTTTTTTGAAGAGCTTGGGTTGCCCACGCCAAATTATCATCTTGGGGTTAGTGGTGGCTCCCAAAGCCAGCAAATGGCCAAAGTAATAGCGGAGCTCGAGAACATTCTTGCCAATTTAATGCCGGATATGGTAGTTGTAGTAGGGGATGTAAATGCTACCGCCGCAGCCGCAATTACCGCAGCTAATTGTGGAATTCCTGTTGCCCATATTGAAAGCGGGTTGCGTAGCAACGATTTCGGAATGCCGGAAGAGCGAAACCGCCGTATTACGGACGCTTTGAGTAGTCTGCACTTTGTGTCAGAACCTTCTGGTATTGAGAACCTCTTACGCGAAGGGGTAGGGGCCGAAAGCATTCACATGGTTGGAAATGTGATGATTGATAGTCTTCTTCATTATCAAACTCAATTTGCGGATGTTTCAGATCCGCTGTTGGATAAACTTGCTGCGGGATCCTTTGTGATTGTTACCATGCATCGCCCTTCCAATGTGGACAACAGCGAAGGACTCTTGAAGATAAACGAATTAATAGGCTTGCTGGAAAAATCAGGATTGAAGGTTCTTTTTCCAGTTCATCCTCGCACAAAACAGGCCGCAGCAGCGCTTTCATTTAATTTAGGATCAGGCAGCACCATCAAGACACCGCCACTTGGCTATGCCAATTTTGTGGGTTTAATGAAACGTAGTGCCGGGGTGGTTACCGATTCTGGAGGGATACAGGAAGAAACTAGTTTTTTGGGCATTCCCTGTGTCACCTTTCGGGCCAATACTGAAAGACCCATTACCATAGAAAAGGGAACTAATCAGTTAGTGCCTCAGCTCGACCCCAAAAAGGCTGCCCAGCTACTAATAGACGCTATAGCCAAGCCAGCTGAGGATACGCAAATTCCATTTTGGGATGGCAAAGCGGCAGAAAGAATCGTGGAAATATTGCGTCAATTTGATTTTGCAGCCTCAAAAACAGTTGGCCATTGAAAAGTAAAAATGCTGTTGTTGGCTGCCGGTTGGGCAATATTTTGTCCTAACCTTGCACCAAACAGAGTTGAGACGTATTACGCTGAATGGATCCTAACCTTCCAAATATATTGATGATTCTACCCAGTTTTGCGATAAAATGGGGGGGGCCTGTAAAGGTTGCTTATGACATATGTAAGGGGCTTCAGGACCAATATAACTTTACAATTCTATGTGCATTTTCCGATGCCAACGACCAGCTACATGAAGTGCCCGACCGAGCTGAATTTATTTCCTTTCAATCCCATTCGGGCGTAAGCAAAGTATGGCGTGCATACTCATGGGAAATGACCCAATGGCTCGATGTGCATTTAGATCGCTTTGACATGGTGCACATTCACGAGATGTGGCATTTTGCCCAATTTTCAGGGGCTATCAAAGCTTCTCGAAAAAAACTGCCATATGTTATCAGTCCACACGGCGAACTCGACACTTGGCGCCTAAATCATAAGCGGCTGAAAAAACAGTTATTTGGTTTTTGGTTCCAAAAACGAATCTTACGGATGGCGAACGCCATTCATTCGCTTACACCACGCGAAACAAGAGCCATTCTTCATTTTGGGGGGAGTAACTTACCGGTTGTAGAAATTCATAACAGTATTTCGCTGCCATACCAGCCGAATAAAGTCGATAATATGGAAGGTGCAAAGCCATATATATTGTTTTTGGGACGGCTGCAGGAAGTGAAAGGCTGCTTAGAACTCTTGCAGGCCTTTACAAAGTGGCGCTTTCGACATCAATATGATTTGGTGTTTGCAGGAACTTTTGAAACAGAGAGCTACCGTGACAAATTACTTTTTTGGGTGAAGGAAAATAAGTTGGAAGAAAATGTGCATTTTACGGGGTTGGTGCAAGGCGAAGCTAAAATTAGATTACTTCAGGGCGCTTCAGTCTTTGTCCTTGCATCATATTCCGAAGGATTCCCGGTTGCAGTATTGGAAGCGATGCAGGTAAAATGTCCATTGATTGTTTCTACTGAAACTGGTATAGACGAAATGTTGGAGGCAAACCATGCCGCAGTTGTTGTTTCTCCCAACCCCAATAGCATAAAAGAGGGACTCGATCGTTTTTTTGAAATGCCAATTTCTGAACGAAATAAAATGGCATTAAATGCCTATTCTGTATTTAAAGACCATTATGCGGTTGAAAAAATGCTGGAATCATACCGGCAACTTTACAATTCAGTTATTAGCCATTCAAAATCCAATCGCAAGATGCATATGCAGCCGTCTAACGTTTTATGAAGATATCAATCATTACGGTGGCCCATAATGCAGAAGCCACCATCAACGATACTATATCATCTGTATTAGCTCAACAAGGAGTGGATATTGAATACATCATTATTGATGGAAATTCTACTGATGATACCATGTCAATAGTAAACCGATATTCTGGCAGCATTCATAAGATAATTTCGGAGCCCGATGGGGGCATCTACCATGCTATGAATAAAGGCATCGCAATTGCCACTGGCGATATTATTGGCATGCTAAACGCAGATGATATTTTTTCATATGATGGTTATCTGCAGGAAATGCACAAAATTTTCATTGGCGAAAATGCAGACATTGTTTATGCAGATCTTGTTTATGTGACACAGGATAATTCGAAAGTGGTGCGGCATTGGCGTGCCGGTGTTTTTACACAGGGTTTATTCAGGTGGGGTTGGATGCCACCGCACCCCACAGTTTTAGTTCACAGGAACGTATATCAAAATGCAGGAGTATTTAATCTGAATTTCAAATCGGCAGCCGATTATGAATTGCTGCTGCGGGTTTTTGAATGCGGTAATTGGAAGATTGGTTATTTGCCAAAAATTGGCGTACGGATGAGAATAGGTGGTCTTTCAAACAGTACGTTTTCTGCGCGATGGCGGGCGAATCAAGAAGATGCCATGGCATGGGACGTGAACAAGATAAAGCCTTTTTGGATAACCCGCTTTCTGAAGCCGTTACGGAAATTGGTGCAATACCGATTTTGAATTAATTGACATCCAAGTGATTATCGGAACAAATTGAGGATGATCACGGGCCTTACCTCATGATGAACGATGGCTATTGCCATCCCCCTATTTTTGCGCCCATAACACACAATACACAGCATGCGTATACTCATAACCGGAACGGCCGGATTTATCGGTTTTCATTTGGCTAATAAACTGCTAGCCATGGGCCACCAGGTAGTAGGCCTTGACAGCATTAATGACTACTACGATGTACAGCTTAAATATAACCGTCTGCGTTATGCCGGCATTGAAGCGGAAGGCATGGCCATGGGCGACAAAGTAGTGGCCGCGGACAAACCTTATACGTTTTACCGCCTGCTGCTGGAAGATCGTGAACCATTGGAAAAGCTATTTGCTACCGAGCAATTTGATGCCGTAGTAAATCTGGCAGCACAGGCCGGCGTGCGCTATAGCCTGACCAACCCTTATGCTTACATCGAGAGCAATATTGTTGGGTTTATAAACATACTGGAATGCTGCCGGCACAACGGCGTACGTAATCTGGCTTATGCCAGCAGCAGCAGCGTGTATGGCCTCAATGAAAATATTCCGTTTAGCACCCATAATACCGCCGACCATCCCATAAGCCTGTATGCCGCCAGCAAAAAAAGTAACGAACTCATGGCGCATACATACAGCCATTTGTACGGGATGAGTACAACGGGATTGCGCTTTTTTACGGTATATGGCCCCTGGGGCAGGCCCGATATGGCGCTGTTTCTGTTTACCAAAGCTATTTTGGAAGGTGAACCCATCAGCGTATTTAACCAGGGCAATATGTTGCGCGATTTTACCTACGTGGACGATATTGTTCGGGGTATTATTGGTGTGGTAGAAAATCCTGCCGCGCCCAACCCGCAATGGAACCCCGCCGCGCCCGACCCGGCTACCAGCAGCGCACCTTACCGCGTGTATAATATTGGCAACAATTCGCCTGTATTGCTTACCGATTTTATTGATGCCATAGAAGAGAAACTGGGCAAAAAAGCGCAACGCAGACTGATGCCCATTCAACCCGGCGATGTACCAAGAACATACGCCAACGTGGATGACCTTGTAAACGACCTGGGTTACAAACCTGCCACGCCCATTAAGGAAGGTGTAAGCAATTTCATAGATTGGTACCTCGATTACTTTAAAAAATAGGCAGGCGACCATCGTGCCCGCGGTGCTTTCGTTTTGCTACAACTGTTTATCCTTGCGCATTGCAATCATTTTGGGACGATTGGTAATTGGCGGTACCACTACCGATACCCTGGAGGCTGCCCGGATGTTGCAAAACGAGCACGACCTTCTGCTGGTAACCGGTGGCGGCAACCGCGATGAGTTTGAAGCAGCCTATTTGACACAGCACCTACCGCATGTGCGGCACGAAAGGCTACCCGGTTTTGGCAGCAGTATTCAACCGTTTGCCGACTTGCGTGCCATAGCCAAACTGCGAAAAGTACTGCGCCGTTTTAATCCTGATATTGTGCATACCCATACCGCCAAGGCTGGCCTCCTGGGCCGGCTGGCAGCAAGGCATTTACCCAATACCGCTTTGGTGCACACTTACCATGGCATGGTTTTCGAGGGCTATTTTAGCCCGGCAAAAAACCGATTGATCATTGCTATAGAACGCATGCTGGCTCGCTATACCCATGCGATAGTGGCGCTAAGCGAGGGGCAAAAAATGCAATTGGTCAATAAATTCCGCATTTGCAGTGCCAACAAAATTCGGATTGTACCGCTGGGCATCGAAGTGGAACGGTTTCAGCAGCAGCAGGAAGAAAAAAGAAATCGTTTCAGGGATCGCTATTGCATTTTACCCCACCAGCAGGCCATTGGTATTGTAGGCCGTATGGTACCCATAAAGAATCATACCCTGTTTTTGGAATGTGCGGAATTGGTATTGCAGGAACATCCAAACGCTGTTTTTTTTGTAGTGGGTGATGGTCCCCAGCGCCGCAAATGCCTCGACATCTGCAGAAAAATGGGCTTGTCTTATACTTTTTATCCGGAAGATCCCAAACCGGCCCAGGTAATATTTACATCATGGATTACAGAAGTAGATGAGGTAATGAACGGACTGGACATGGTAATGCTTACCTCCATAAACGAGGGAACCCCCGTAAGCCTGATGGAAGCGCAGGCAGCCGGAAAGCCTGTGGTTACTACGGCAGCCGGTGGTACGGGCGAGATAGTCCGGGACGGCGTTACCGGATTGGTGGCCCACTCGCATGAACCCGAAATATTGGCCCGGTTGGTAAGCCAATTGCTGGCAGATGAAGGGCTGCGTCACCAAATGGGCCAGGCCGGCAGTCAATTGGCCGCCGCCAGTTTTCGCAAGCAAAAGCAGGTCGAAGGGCTCTTGAAACTCTACGAACAGTTGTTCAAAAGTTAAACAGTTTAATTATTTCTTTATTTTTTTAAACAATTCCATTACCTGGCAGGTTGAGGGTAAGGAAGTTTTGTTTTCAAGCTGGTAAAGCGGTTGAGTCCCCCGAAAATGAGAATCTGTGCTGATGCTCGCTGCCTTATAGACTGATTGCCCTTCTGAAAAAAAGTTAAACAAAAATTATATAGCCATGAATGCTTTTACCATCAAAGACCTCGAAAATTTATCGGGCATTAAGGCACACACCATCCGAATCTGGGAGCAGCGCTACAGTTTTTTGAACCCACAGCGCACGGACACCAATATCCGGTACTACAACAACGATGAGCTGAAGACCATCCTTAATGTGGCCTTGCTTAATAAGTACGGATTTAAAATCTCTCATATTGACCGTATGGATACGGTTGAAATGCGGGAAAAAGTGCTGTCGCTCACCCAGGCGCAAGCCCAGCAGGAACGCATAATAAACGAGCTTATCCAGCACATGATTGATCTGGATTTGGAGAAATTTGAGCAAACACTCGACAATTATATTTTGGCCAGAGGGGTGGAGAAAGCTATTACCCAAATCATATTCAGTTTTCTGGAGAAGATTGGCATCCTGTGGGTAACCAATCATATTAATCCCGCTCAGGAGCATCTGGTTATCAATATTATACGGCAAAAGCTGATTGTGGGAATAGAGGGCATTAATACCCACCTGCAAATGGACAGGAGTATTATCCTGTTTTTGCCCGAAGGCGAACATCACGAGTTGGGATTGCTGTTCATGTATTACATGCTAAAGTCAAGGGGTGTGAAAGTGTGGTATCTGGGGGCTAATGTTCCTTTGAAAGATTTGGTTTATGTAATTGATATAAAGCGGCCGGATTTTGTATACACACACCTTACTGCTGTGGCGCATAACTTCCACCTGGATAAGTTTTTGGGCGGTATTGCCGAGAGACTCAGTCATGCGAATGTGGTAATGTCGGGCCAATTGGTACAGCAATACAAAAAGAAGGTGCCGGGCAACGTTCATTTTAAAAAGTCGCTGCCGGAAGTAATGGAACACCTTACTGCTGTTCGATAATTGACTTTATTCCCAGTATTTGCTGCGCCTGCAGTTCATCCGCCGAAAGGCGGTTTTTTATTGCAGTAAGGCTGGCAGAACCATTTTTTACAGGCCAGATACGGTTGAAAATTCGTGCCTTTAACATAGTATTTAAATATTTTCAATGTTGGAACATTGTATTTTCGACTCTAAATCATTGATTAGCAATGTTTTAGTTTTGGATAAAAATAGTTCCACAAAAATTTGGTGGGTTCATCGCAAAGTGTTTAACTTTACATCATTGATAATTAAACAACTAAAAGCCATGCAGGTAGCCGAATTTGACAAGATGTTGTTGGACAATACAGATTTTCTGAAACCATTTGCCATCACTCTCACAAGAGATCACGAGTCTGCTAAGGACCTGATTCAGGAAACAATTTTCAGAGCGCTGGCCAATAAGGAGAAGTATAATGTAGGCACCAACATTAAAGCCTGGTTGTACACCATTATGCGGAATATTTTTATCAATAATTATCGCCGCAAAGCCAAGCAGAACACCATTTTTGACAGCACACCGAACGACTTTTTGCTGGACTATAACCAGTCTACGGTGGCCAATCCTGCTGAAGGCAACATTAAAATGAAGGAAATAAAGGAAGCGCTTTTCAATCTTCCGGATATTTTTAAGCAACCCTTTATGCTGTACTACGATGGCTATAAATACCACGAAATTGCTGACATGCTGGGTGAGCCGCTGGGAACTATCAAAAGCAGAATTCACTTTGCCCGTAAGCTGTTAAAGTCTCAGATCGAAAGGCGATAAACGCCTAAACAGAAATATGTTTAATTTCCATATCCCAATTACGAACGATTGGGATATGTTGTTTTACGAAAAAGGAGGCCGTCTTGGCATTTGATGCGATAGTTATAGGAAGTGGATTTGCGGGCATGTCGGTCGCTAGTTTTATGGCGCGTAGTGGTGCAAGGGTTAAGGTAGTGGAGCGGCATAATCAACCCGGTGGCCGGGCGAGGCGCATGGAGGCTAATGGCTTCACCTTCGATATGGGCCCAAGCTGGTACTGGATGCCCGATGTTTTTGAAAGGTATTTTGCCCGGTTTGGTAAGCAGGTTAGTGATTACTATACGTTAGAAAGGCTCGACCCCTCGTACCGGGTGTACTGGCCGCAGGACCAATGGGACATTCCTGCTGATTACAATGCCCTGCGTACTCTTTTTGAATCTATAGAGCCCGGCAGCGCCCTCCAACTGGATAAGGTGATGGATGAAGCCGCCTACAAATACAAAGTTGGCATTGAGAAGCTCGTTTTTAAGCCAGGACAACGCTGGTCGGAATTTATAGACGCTGATTTAGCCAAAGGGGTTTTCAGGCTGGACGTATTTACATCGGTAAAAAAGCATTTTGCCCGGCATTTCAAAGACCCGCGCATTCGCGAGCTTATGGAGTTTCCGGTATTATTTTTAGGTGCTCTTGCAGAAAAAACCCCTGCCCTTTACACCCTGATGAATTATGCGGATGTAAAGGGTGGCACTTGGTTTCCCAAAGGTGGCATGTATGCTATTGTAGAAGGTATGCATCAGCTGGCAGAGGCGCAGGGGGTGGAGTTTTTGTTTAATCATAATGTACAGCGCATAACGCTGCAAGGCAACGAGGCCACCGGTATAATTGCACAGAACGGTGATGGCAACGAAGTGCAATTGCAGGCCGATGTTGTGGTAAGTGCTGCTGACTATCATTTTACCGAAACCCAATTGCTGCCGTCTCATATGCAAAGCTATTCGCCGGAATACTGGGACAGCCGCGTAATGGCACCAAGTTGCTTGCTCTACTACGTGGGCATCAACAAGAAGGTAGAGGGATTGCAGCACCACAGCTTATTTTTTGATGTGCCTTTTGCACCTCACGCACATGATATTTATACGCATCCTTCGTGGCCAAAACAGCCGTTGTTTTATGTAAGTGCCACATCGGTTACTGATCCATCGCAGGCGCCGGAGGGTTGCGAAAACCTGTTTTTCCTGGTACCCGTGGCCACAGGTCTTACCGGCGATACGGAAGAGTTAAGGACCCAATATTTTGATGCTATTCTCAGTCGGTTCAATAGCCATACCGGCGCGGCCATTGGCAGGGAAAATATTGTGTATTACCGCTCCTACGCCATTAAGGATTTTGTAGACGACTACAATGCTTTTAAGGGGAATGCTTACGGCTTAGCGAACACTTTGCTGCAAACAGCTGTTTTAAAACCCTCGTGTAAGAGCAAAAAAGTAAATAACTTGTATTATACCGGGCAACTTACCGTTCCGGGGCCGGGCGTTCCGCCAAGTCTGATAAGCGGTGAAGTGGTAGCGGGGCAAATAATGAAAAATCTGGTAATAGCCTGAGGGCCTATATTTAACCGAAAAGACTAATAGATTTCTATGTTGGCATTGTTTAATACCGTAAGCGAAATGTGCAGTAAACTAACGACGGAGCAATACAGCACCTCGTTTAGCAGCGCAATCCGTCTGTTGCATGCAGATTTGCGGCAGCCCATATTTAATATCTACGGTTTTGTGCGTTTTGCCGACGAGATTGTAGATACTTTTCACGACTACGATAAACGTACGCTGATTAATGATTTTAAAACAGAAACCTACCAGGCTATCGATCGCGGTATAAGCCTCAACCCCATACTCAATAGCTTTCAAATGACGGTGAATGAATTTGCTATTGATCGTGATTTGATTGATGCATTCTTCTATTCCATGGAGTTGGATCTTGACCGGGTACAATATAGTCAGGATCAATACGAAGAATATATTTACGGCAGTGCCGAAGTAGTAGGTCTTATGTGTCTGCAGGTATTTTGCAATGGCAATAAAGAGCATTACGAGGCTCTGAAAGCGCCGGCACGCAGCCTTGGTGCAGCATTTCAAAAAGTAAATTTTCTGCGCGATCTAAAAGCCGACTATGAAGGCATGGAGCGGGTATATTTTCCCAACTGCAATTTTGAAAATTTCAGTGAGGATGAAAAGCAATGCATTGAAGATGATATCCAAAAAGATTTTGATGATGCGCTTGCCGGTATTGTAAAGCTGCCTGTTAAAGCAAGGTTTGGTGTATATGTAGCCTATAAATATTATCTCAGTTTGTTTAGAAAAATAAAGCGGGTACAAGCCCGCCGCATAATGGAAGAAAGGATACGCATCCCTAACTATGGTAAGGCGGTTATTTTGGCCAAGGCAGGTATCCGAAGCCAGTTAAACTTCTTTTAGCAAACATTATATCCAATCAACCATCTGCCTTGTTATACCTTGCAAGGCATTTTGTTTTATATGAAAACGGAAGAAAAATCAAATCCGCAGCAGATCATGCAACAAGTGGTGCTTGTAAATGAGCAGGATGAAGCGATTGGCGTGATGGAAAAAATGGAAGCGCACGAAAAAGCCTTGCTGCACAGGGCTTTCAGCGTTTTTTTATTTGATGATGCCGGACGCATGCTGCTGCAGCAACGCAGTATGGCCAAATACCACAGCGCGGGGCTGTGGACCAATACCTGCTGCAGCCATCCTTACCCAGGCGAGGAAGTGAAAGATGCGGCCACACGCCGGCTGCTGGAAGAAATGAATATTGCAGCACCCATCAGCAAGGCTTTTCACTTTATGTACAAAGCACCATTTGATAATGGATTGACGGAACATGAATTTGACCATGTGTTTGTTGGTACATACAATGGCGCTGTTGATTTTAATGCGGATGAAGTGATGGCAGTTCGATACGTAAACCTTGCGGAACTTGAAGAGGATATGGAGGCTAATGCTGCTAATTATACAGCATGGTTTAAAATTGCTATGCCTCAGTTAAGAAATTATTTAGGGAAACAAAATGGCTTAATGGAACAGCAGGCTTATCATGGCGGATAAAAATAAAACTGCGGTTGTAATTGGATCGGGTGTAGCCGGTATGGCAGCAGCCATAAGGTTGGCATGCATGCATTACGATGTGCAGGTGTTTGAGAAAAATGAATATCCCGGTGGCAAGCTCAGCTTTTTTGAACAGGATGGATACAAATTTGATGCTGGCCCTTCGCTGTTTACCCAACCTGATTTGGTGGAAGAACTATTTACATTGGCCGGTAAAAATATTGCAGACTATTTCAGCTATCTGCGCAGCACCGAAACCTGCCGGTATTTTTTTGCCAACGGCAAAAGATTGACCGCCAATGAGCAGCCCGAGGCATTTGCACAGGATGCGCAAACAATTTTGGGTGAGCCTGCTGAAAACATCACTAACTATCTAGGCCGGGCTAAAGATTTGTATCAACATACCGGTGAAATGTTTTTAAACAATTCGCTGCATAAAGCTTCTACCTATTTAGGCAGGCCATTACTAAAGGCCTTGCGGGGTGCACGGCCTGCTTACCTGCTGCAATCTTTGGATCAGTATAATGGTCATGCATTTGAAACCACCGAAATACGGCAGTTATTCAACCGCTATGCTACATACAACGGCAGTAATCCATATGCAGCGCCGGGCATGCTTAGCGTTATTCCTCATTTGGAAATGAATGAAGGCACATATTATCCTATGGGTGGTATGATAAGCATTACCAATGCCTTGTACAAACTCGCTACCGATTTGGGTGTACAGTTTCACTTTAAAAGTGCTGTGCAAAAAATAACGGTGGAGAAGGGTAAGGCAATAGGCATCACGGTAAATGATACCGCTATACCTGCTGACCTTGTAGTGAGTAATAGCGATGTGTATTATGTGCAGCGAAATTTGCTGGGAGACGAGCAGGCTGCAGCAAAAATTATAAAACAGGAGCGCAGCAGCAGCGCATTTATTTTTTATTGGGGTATCAGCAAAAGTTTTCCCGCTTTGGGCTTGCATAATATTTTTTTTACCGCCGACTATCAGCGGGAATTCGAAAATATCTTCAGGCATAAAACGCTTAGCGATGATCCTACGGTGTACATCAACATTACCGCAAAGTTGGAAGAGGGTATGGCGCCCGAAGGCTGCGAAAACTGGTTTGTGATGATAAATGTGCCGGCTCATACCGGGCAAGATTGGCAGGCTGATACCGCAGTGCTGAAACAGCGGGTAGTGACTAAACTGAGTAAAGTGCTTGGTGAAGATATTGGTGCGCTAATCCAAACGGAAGCCGTGCTTGATCCCTCGCTTATTGAAGCAAGAACAGCATCGTACACCGGCAGTTTGTATGGCACTAGTAGCAACAGCCGGATGGCTGCATTTTTGCGGCATCCTAATTTTTCAAGCACCATCAGTAATCTGTATTTTACCGGAGGCAGTGTTCATCCCGGTGGCGGCATTCCTTTATGTCTGCGCAGCGCAAAAATTGTGGCTGATCTGGTGGCAAAACAAAATGCAATATGATAGGTAATGGCTTAAAAATTGCCTGGTCTTATATCAGGCACTACCGGCAATCGATAGCCCTGATTGCTGCACTGGCTTTTCATATATCAGGGTTTATAGCTATTGGATTATTTAAAAGCAATTTGTTTGCCGACCTCACACCGCTCAATCTGATGGTATGCCTGCTGCTGATTGTCTATACGCAGGTGCCATCTGGATTTTACTTCTGGCTGTTTGCGTTATTGGCTTTTACGCTTGGCTATGCATCGGAGTACATTGGGGTTACAACGGGTGTCATTTTTGGCGACTATAGCTATGGCCAAAGGCTTGGGGAGGGAATTAATGGCGTGCCGCTGATAATTGGTGTGCAATGGTTGGTGACGATGTATTGCATTGGCATGACCACATTTATGCTGCGACGATATTTGCAAAGTCGCCATCCTGAAGCCAGTATGCGTATGGGCAAATGGTGGATGGCGCTAAGTACCATTTCAGATGGTGCGCTGCTTGCGGTAGTATTTGATTGGGTAATAGAGCCTACGGCTATAAAACTTGGCTTCTGGCAGTGGGCCGATGGCGCTATACCCTGGAGCAACTATCTTACCTGGTATGTGGTGAGTGTGCTGATATTACTAATTTTTCACCTTTTACCTTTCAGAAAAGACAACCTGTTCGCGGTACATTTGTTCCTGATTCAGTTTATGTTCTTTCTGTTGTTGCGATTGGTGTTGTGAACGAAAACTATTTTGATTATGCATTGGTTAGGTTTGATATTGATAACGCTGTCTACTTTTTTGGCCATGGAAGGCATTACCTGGGCTACCCATAAATATGTAATGCATGGTTTTTTGTGGTACCTGCACGAAGACCATCATAGACCACGCGGCCATCTATTCGAAAAAAATGATGCCTTCTTTTTAATTTTTGCGATACCCAGCTGGCTTTGCATTATGCTGGGCCTGCAAAACGAAACCTATTGGGTAGCCGCTATTGGTTTTGGTATTGCACTCTACGGCCTTGCCTATTTTTTGGTACACGATGTTATTATTCATCAGCGCTTCAAATGGTTTACCCGCAGCAACAATACTTATGTGCGCACTATTCGCTGGGCGCACAAAATGCATCATAAGCACATGGATAAAGAAGATGGCGAAAGCTTTGGCATGTTGTACGTGGCCCGCCAATACTGGGAAAAGGTAAAAGCCGATAAGCAAAGGCTGCGCGGTACACAGGCAGCTTAGCTGCAGTAAAGCAAAATCATTTGTTGCTACAGCACCATTACATTTCTTTCGCAAGTATTGTCTGCACATTATAACTATATCATTATCGGCGCAGGTTGTGCCGGACTCTCGCTTGCTACACGCATGGCGGAGCAGGAAGCTTTTGCGGGTAAATCCATTTTGCTTATCGATCGCGATGCCAAAGCTGCCAATGACAGGACATGGTGTTTTTGGGAGAAAGGGTCAGGATATTTTGAGCCGCTCGTTCATCATACCTGGCAGCAGTTGTGGCTGCGGCATCCTAAGGGCAATATTCATTTGGCGCTGGATGGCTACCAATACAAGCTAATCAGAGGTATCGATTTTTATAAGCATGGATTTTCCATCATCCGGCAAGCGCCCAATATGAGTTTGCTATTGGGCGAAGTAAAAGAAGTGAAGCCTGAAGAGGGTGCTGTGTTGGTAGGCGATGACTGGATAACCACCGATCAGATCTTTTCCTCTGTACTGCTGGAACAGCCGGTATTGCGGCCGGGGGAGTATTATCTGCTGCAGCATTTCAGGGGTTGGTGGGTAGAAACGGAAAGTGATTTTTTTGATCCGGAATCTGCAGACCTCATGAATT
>JAHEMO010000219.1 GCA_024643625.1 Chitinophagaceae bacterium | reverse complement strand
TATACCAACGATAAGGGCGAAGCTTTTAGCCGCGTGGCGGTAAAAAAATAGTACCTGTCTGACCATAGCTCAACAGCCATGCTGACCGGCGGCCTCGGGCCGTCTTTTTTTTGCCTTTACGGCAAAGCTTGCACGTCTAACAACTTAACGCCACGCTTAGGCTTACCTTAATTGTATGCCGCCTGCACCAAGCAGTGCCGCTGAGTATTTATCGTTGCGTTTGGCAAATTTTACGGCAAACCGACACCGCTTTACGGAAATCTGCAACTGTTTTTTAAGACGCACGCATTTTTTGCCAATCGTTATTGCATTTGCAGGCCATGGCATTTTCATACGCAATATTCCGTTACGTACCCCCCTGATTGCGAAATAGTTTTACGTAAGAAAATTGCAAATCATGACTACCACATCATCCTCAGTGCAAGCAAATTTTACCCTGCCTTCCAGCATGCGCAGCTCTTTGCACACCACAAAAAGCCATCCCTCGCGAAGCAAGGCAAGCTTGTGCAGCCTTTACCAGGCTACCCTTCCGCTTACCAAAGCCGTCGTTTGGAAAATGGTCATAAGTGCTGTGCTGCTAACAGGTATTACAATTGCCGTGCTGCTGTTTGCCTACCAAACACGCCTTGCCCAATTGCTGGTGTTGCTGGCAACAGGCATGTTGTGGTGGACTTTTATTGAATACATGGTACACCGGTTTGTAATACACAAGAATGCCATACCACAAAGCAGGCAGGCTGCTGCAAGGCGCTTGCGTGAGTCTGCACCCGGCAGATTGTACAGAATGTGGCAATTGGTGGTGTTGCTGCTTACCCTTGCACCGGTGGTGGCGGGTTGGTACGGCATTACGCTATTCAGCGGTATGGCAGTAGGCTGGATGTGGTCAGTGTATATGCAGGCCTTTATACAATGGCGCGGCATGAAACAATTTTTCCCCGGCTTGTACCGCCAATTCCTGTACCATAGCAGTGGCGGCGTAGATAAAGGCTTTGGCACCACCACTACTTTCTGGGACCGCTGTTTTGATAGTTATGTTCCCGAAGCACATGTACACTCTTTGCCCGACAGCCACAGGCATACGGCAATACTTACAATCGACTGATACGATCATCAATGATTTTATAGGCGGCATTAAAAAAAGCCTTTCGTTCCATTTCGCTCACCTTGCTTATTTGCGTAGAACTATTGGCAAGATTATTCAGGAAGCCTTCAATGTATAAACCAAACTGCAAATCGTTGGTAAAGGCATAATTGAAAACACTGTGGTTGAGGAATACCATCCGGCTGCTGCCCAACACCGCAAGGATGGTATTGGCACCCAGTAACACTTCGTTTATAAACACATCATAATCGCCGGGCACCGCATCTGCATTGCCCAGAATGGGTTGCTTTACACCCGCAGCACACTCCTTTTCAATGCTCGTCATTAGTTGCTTTACACTGTTATAAGCAATAGCCGCATCGTCTTTATTTTTAAAGCTACCGGTATCGTAAAAAAAATCAATTTGCCGCAGCACACTACTCAAACTTTCTATACTCCAGAATTCTGTAGAAGGCAGGGTTTTGTACTGCTCGGCTATTTGCAAACCTGTTTCATACAATTCATCAGGATAACTGTCCATACTAAACATCTGATGCCTGAAAGCTTCATGCTGGAACAGGTATTTATGCCAGAAAAAATATTTGAACGCCGCCAGCTCCTTTACCTCATACAAATGAAAAATGGGTATGTCCTTGCATTCATAATACAATCGCTTTTCTTCGAACGAATGAAAATATTTCAGGCTTTTTAAAACCCCAAACTGGTAGTCGGCAAAATTGTACTCCGCTGCGGCCACATGGTTGCTGGTAAATATGATACGACTACCCAATGTACCCATTACCGCATCTATCGAAATATTAAAGTAGTCGCTTAATAACCTTGCCTCCTGAAGGTCGAGGGGCTTTTCGCCACGTATTCTTCGATAAGCACTGTCTGTACTGCAAGATAAAACTGCTGCAACGCTGTCAACCAACGAAAGATTGGCGGGCAACCGCAATTTTACCTGATTAAATAATTCAATTTGAATCTGTTTGGCATCCATAATCAAACGAGTTTTTTATAACGGTTAATCTTTTCGTTTATAGCGTTGAAAAACATGGTGCGGTGCCGCATATTGCCATCGCTTAATTTGGTTGATCGCTTTATGATATTATCTACTTCATGTGCTACATGGGCGCAAAATTCCTGATCGTGGCAGGTAAGGTAATTGAGCACACCATAGTTGATTACCGCTACCCTGCCTTCGGGTGTATTAGCCAGCATGGTATTGTCCGACAGGCATACCTGATTATAAAACAATTGAAAGTTGCGGGGCCTGGTTGCGGGGTTCTGATCCGGTAAAAATTTAGTGGCCAACTCTGCCTGCCTGCCTACAAAAAATATCATCTCCTGCAGTTGACTGTATAGTGCCCGTATGTCTGCCGCATTGGCAAATAATCCTGCCGTGCGGTAATATTCAATCTGAAACAAACTGCTGCTGATGCTTTCTGTGTTCCATATTTCCGTACCGGGAATATTGGTATACAATGCGGCCGCCTGTTGCATCAGTTGCTGCGCGTTTGCCTCCGGCATCTCCATGGCAAATGCCTTATCCTGGTAGGAAGGTTGCTGTACAATAATCTGCATCCAGAAATGAAACTTGAAAGCCATCAGTTCCGGATACATAAAGAAGTGGAATATGGGAAGGTCTTTGCTGCAATACATTATTTCCTTCTCCTCCAGCGCATCTAATATGGAAAGCTGCCGATGTATTTGTTTTAAATAGGTTGTGAACTCAAGGTCTGCAGTACCGGCTCGTGTTGATTCAAACAATACGGCCCCCTTTCTGGTAACGCCAAGTAAATCGTTGGCAGATAGCCCTGTAGCTTCGGCTATTACCATCAGTTCATCAGTTGTCAGCGGTGTTTCGCCCCTTATGCGGCGGTAGGCGCTGTCGCTGCTTACATGCAGCCATTCGGATACACAGTCGGCCAAATTCTTCTCCGGCGGAACTACATTTTTCAAGTATTTGAAAAGCTTCTTTTGGGGTGTTTCGTTTGTTGGGTTCATACATTCAGGTTATCAGCTATCTAAGTCCCAGCATTTCAAGCAGGTTATCTTTTTTTGATTTACTCACCATCAGTTTTAAGCCGTTAGCCAATTGTACATAGCCACCGTCGGTGCGTATAAAATGGGTGATGGTATCCAGCCGTACCATGGAGGAGTGGTGTATGCGTACAAATTCTTTAGGTGGCACCAATTCTCCCAGATCGCCAAGGCTTTTTGATATCAGCAAAGTACGACCGTCCTGAAGATACACTTTGGTATAGGAACCTTCGGCCAGCAGGCAAATAATTTCCTGTGGTGCAATAAATTCATAACCCTCTCTGTAAGGAAACGCAATCTTTTGCTGATCGGGTTGCTTAAGGTTTGCCAGCAGGTTACCAATATGGGCAGCGCTTGTTTCACGCAGCAATTTTTCTTCTGCTTTCTGAACGGCTTCTGTCAGCTCCTGCACAGCAACAGGTTTAAGCAAATAATCAATAGCACTCTTGCGAAATGCCTGTGCAGCAAACTCATCATGGGCGGTAGTAAATATGAGTGCAAAATTCATGTCGGGCAACAACTCCAGCATTTCAAGTCCATTCATCCAGGGCATTTCTACATCCAGAAATACCAGTTGTGGGTCATGTTGCTTAATGGCCAGCAAGCCGGCCTTTGCCGAATTGGCTTCCGCTATAATATCAACCTGCGGACAATGCTGTTTCAAATCATTGTGTAAGGATTGAATGCAGTGTTGTTCATCATCTATAATTATGGCGCGTAGCATGGTTCAGGTAATTTCAAAGGTTAGTAATGCAAGTGTTCCCGCGGCTCTTCCCCTATCATCTTTCAGGTCTTCGTAGGTAATGGAAGCATCAGCATCGCGGAGCATACTGTAGGTATCTATTCTTGCCGAGGTAAGGCCCACGCCTTTTGACAAATGCCCATTTGTATTCGGTTTGTCATGCACCCGGCGGCCCACTCCATTATCTTTCACTTCTACCATCACATGGTCATCATTTTGCCAAACCTTTACCGTTAGTTGGCGGTCACTTTCTTTAGGCATTAGTCCATGCCAAATCGCATTTTCAATAAGGGGTTGGATAATAAGACCGGGTACTTCTATCAATTTCAAATCAAGGTCTTCGGCAATATCGAATGTGCAGTGAAATTCTTTACCAAAACGAAGGGCTTCAAGCGCGACATAATGTTTGCAGGTTTCCAACTCTTCGTGCAGGCTTATGGATGGCCTGTCGGCATTTTGCAACACCCCTCGCATAAGTTTTGTAAACGTGCCCAAATAATTCAGCGCTGCTGCCTGCTTATTTTCCTGTACCAGCAGCTTTATACTATTAAGGCTGTTGAATAAAAAATGCGGATTCATTTGCGCCCGCAACGCTTTATCATGCAATTGTACCATTTGCGCTTTTATCCGCTGTGCTTCCAGTTCCTTGCGCCTGATGCCCTGCAGGCGCCATACCATAAGCTCCGCAATAGCAACAACCCCAAGCACTGCCCCAAAAACCAACAAATACATTTGTACGGCAAGCAGACTACATATTGTAAACCCCATCCAACAGGCGACAACCACGCCATTGGTAGCTAAAAGCATTTGTACAAGCACTGCGTGCATGGGGTAAGGTATTAATGATAGAAAATTACCATTTGTTACGCAGAGATGGAAATCTCTTTGACAGTTGCACCTTCTCAGTTGATGATTGTGGGGTTTCGGTTTATAGGTGTAAATAACTAACCTGCCCACCGTTATTACCACTTTCCATCATTATGTACGCAAAAAAAAAATCGAAGGCAATAGCTGTAGTAGCGCTAAAAAAGCAGTCTGCCGGCATAATCCCTTACAGATGGCATGCCTTTGCAGGGTAGTGGCCGTATGCCTTTTGCCAGAAACGAAGAAGGGTGAAATTCAATGAGGAGAAGGCAGGCTGTACTGGTTGTTGGCCAGGGCGCCCACCGGAGGCTTTGCCCCTATGGGTTAGTCTACAATATCGAAAGCAGGATTTATGCCTTGCAGTAATGCTTTGTCATTGCCGGGCAATGCATCCATCAAAATGCTTTTCCCATACACCCAATCGCTATGCATGGGCCTGCAGTCCTTCAATGGGTTGCCCCCTTGCGCAGAAAAACTGTTGATCGCGCATGACCGACTGTAATTTCCTGTATTGTCAATTACGCTGTTGTACCTCAGCCTACCAACATTGAACCCGACTGCTTTTATTGTTCAAGTTTAACCACCGTAGTATCCTGCGCCAGCGTGGGTACCAGATAACCGCCGGTGTCAATTACGCATCGCGGCATAAGCTTATTAAGCTCCGAATAGCCAGAAGCGTTAACCTTAGTTTGATAAACAAAAAGCTGGCGCAGTGAGGGCAGCGTTTTGAGGTGCTGCAAGCCTTCGGCAGAAACCGCTGTGCCAAATAGATTGAGGTGTTGTAATTGTTTGAGCCCGGCTAGCGAGGCGAGCCCTTTGTCAGAAATGGCC
>JAHEMO010000218.1 GCA_024643625.1 Chitinophagaceae bacterium | reverse complement strand
GAGGACACATCAGTATTTGCCCCCAGAAAAACATTGTTGTAGCCGTTATTTCTGGCCGATCCGGCATAGGTTCCAACAGCTACATTGTACTCGGAGCTAACCGTGTTGTACAAGGCGTTGTAGCCAACAGCGGTATTAAAGCTTGTAAAGGTGTTATTAAACAATGTTCCGGCCCCCAGCGCAGTATTTTGCCTGCCTGTAGTATTGAGGATAAGTGCTGCGTTACCAAAAGCTGCATTTTCACTACCGGTTGTAGTGCTTTTTAGTGAATTGAGACCAACGGTAGTATTATAGGTGCCGGAGCCAATACTGTTGAGGGCTAAGTGGCCAAACGCAGAATTGCCTGCGCCCGAGGGATTGGGTGCTGATAAGTATCCGAAAGTAGTGGTAGCCAGTGCCCCCCAAAGTATGGAACCACTTTTAGCTCCATTTACCCTGAAAGTGAGATTAGTGGCGTCGTTTGTGCCAATTACTGCATCACCAATAAAGCCGCTGTTGCCGTTAGTGGACCATTTAGCCGGCACATTGCCTAACTCGGCCCATACCGAGCTGGTATAATAGTAAAAACGACTTAGCGTGGTGTCATACACCAGTAGCCCTTTTGCCGGCGCTGTAATGGCATTGCGCCCGGTGGTGGATACCCGCGGGATGAGTAATCCTTTATCACTGGCGCTAAGATCAAGGAGGGCTGAGGGTTCAGGCATAACGGTTCCGATGCCAATATTTTGGGCGTACACTGCGGCCAGGTTAACCATACCGGCGAGGAGTAGAAAACATGTTTTCATGATCAAAAGGGTTTGGATCAGATTGTGATCCTTTGTGGTTATCCATATGTTTTTAAGAAGGGAAATCGGAAAAAGCACAAAAAGATAATTATAAAGCAGCTAAACTGTTACAATTGTTTTTTGGATAGCGATATGCTTTATTGCAGCCAATGCTTCAGCGTTTAGGGTTGTGCGCTCAAGAAATGGCCGGTTATAATGGTAAACCGGAAGGTCAGGATATTGATAAAGATGGACAATTGTAGTAAGTCCGGGTGCTGGGACGATTGCCATCTATGGCGAGCGTTTGATTGCCATTCAGCGCCTAACAATATGGCGTAATTGAGATGCGAAAAAGTGGATGGTATGGCAAAGAAGGTATGCATGATAGTATCCGCATCCTAACAATTTTGCTATACCGTCCTTTACTTGTAAAGACTGGTGCGCCGGCGTAGTGCAGCGAGATGGAGAGTTTGCTTATGCGGATAGAATTGGTGCAGCGATTGTGTGATCTGAATATCATCGGGCCAATACAGGTGGGCCGTTCGCTGCAAGGTGTCGTACAGCACCGTGTACAGCGTGCCAAAGTTTTGGTGATAGTTTTGACAGTACAGGGGCTTTTGCAAAAAATGATGCACAATAGCTTCACGCGGTTCTGCAGGCTCCCGGGCCATATGGGATAGTGCGGCATGTCGCTCCTCAGTGCCGGAAATTTTGGCGTAGTAAGGCCAGTCTATAACTTCTTGTTGGTTGGCAGCATACACGGTGTCCTTTACCAATGGCGGGTTCTCCGGAGAGAGGTATACCGTAGCAGCAATGCCGGCAGCATCTATCAGGGTTAGGTTATAAGCCATATGTGAAGGAATATGTTGCAGCCGCTGCACAGCCTGTGCTGTGTTGCTGCAGGTTTCCAATACATAACGCAGTATAATGGGTATGCCAAAACCTTCGCCCATTACTTTGCGGCCGCCAAATGCCAGCGAAATGGCCAGTCCATCGCCATTGATGCCGTCGAGTAATCCCCAGGCGCAATCGCTCATGCCCATCACAGGCTTTAGCCAATGGGTACACAAAAAGTTGCCTTCCAGCAGGGTAGGGCTGTAGTCATAATTTCTGATGAGAAAATTATCGCTGCCCTGCACGGCCAGTTGCGAGCATCCGGCAAGGTATGCCGGCGGGCAATACATGCTTAAAAACCGTGCCTCCGTATCGCCGCCGCCGGCTAGTGCTACCAACGTATTGTACAGCGGTATCAGCTCCGGCATGTAGTGGTCCAGCTGCGTGTAAGAACTAAGGTAGCCGCGCCGCGCCATTGGCCCTTCCGATAAAAACCAGGGTTTGTAAAAAGGCCAGGCCTTTTGAAATAAGGCCTGCCATTGTAAGCCGGGTTGGGCTTCCTGCACACAGTCAAGTGTTAGAATCATATGTTGCTTTACATTATAGCATTTTAAATCCGCCAATCTCCATGGGCATTGGCGTGGATGCCACAGTGTCCAGTGGCATAGCTTCAAATTCGTTTCTGATAGCGGCAATCCATTGTTGTGCACGCTCGTTCAGTTTAAACTTATTGGTCATCAGTCTGCCGCGGGTTACGAGAATGCCGAGGTCGGCCCCTTCGTAGCGATAGTTATTTACGTCGCTAATCCGCAAAAAGAATGCTTCATTTTCCGATTCTACAGCCCGGCGGTGTGTATCCATTCTGGAGAAACTAATACTGCCATCTTCGTGCATCGTGTATATCCCTGTCCTCGGTGCCTTTGTTATTTTATCTACCGTTTTATCTGTATGCTTAATAATCAATTGCCCCCAGGAATCTACATTCACTTTTTTAGCCCAGCGGGCATTTATAGCTTTTACATTCAGTTCGTAAGGTTGGTCCATCCATTCCAGCAGATGAAACAAAAACAAGGGCATATCCGACAAAGCAAATACGGCGTGGTTAGTAATGGAACTTGCACCGGTAATGCGCGGATTCAATTCGCCCAGATACAATTCTTTGGTATCCTGATCAATAAGAAAATCTAATTCAAAATATCCTTTGTAACCTTCCTTGCGTAGTTGTTCGCCAAACATTTCAGTGTAGGTTCTGGCCTGCTTTCTGATGGTGGTATTAAAAGCACCGGCATATATTTCGTTGCCGCACCATCCGCCCTTGTAGGGTGTCATTTCTGTAAAGCCAACCAGTTCTGTCATAAGCGGCGCCACTATCGTACCATGCCGCGTTACACAGGCTTCAATAGCCGATCCGCGGCAGTTAATGCGCTTCATAATTTTTACCTCTTCCTCTGCAGTTATTTCATCGGCATATTTCTGCCAGTCAGTTTCGCTGGAGATGAAAAATGTGGTATGGCCCGAGTCCCCAAAGGGTGTTTGCACTACGAGGTCTTTACCCAAATGGTGGCTCACTTCGCATAGATGAGCATAGCTGTTTACTTTACTTAATACATTGGGAACGCAGGGCACGCCTGCTTTTGCGGCAATGCGGTTGGTATTTACTTTATTGTCCAAACTGGTACGCATGGCGGCCGATGGAAAACATACTTCGAGACCAAGCGTTTTGGCAAGCGCTTCTGTTTTCTCGTCGAACATTAAAAAAAGTGCTTTGCCATGCTTGCCTCTTCCGCGTATATAATCTACTACTTCCTTATGCTCCAGCAAATAGTTATTGATGTCTTCAATACTTTGAAACTCTTCATGTGGCACTTCTTCTTTGGGTGTAAAAACATTGGGATGCTGCTTATCAAAACAATCAATATAGTTTATAAATCGAAGGCCTTTTACCCATTCGTCGGCACCCAGCAAATTAAAGTTGGTGGCACTGATAAAATAAATGGGTTCTTTATTGGTATAAAAGAAACGCCGGATATCAGATAGTCCCTTTAGTTTTTCTTTCTTTTCAATTAGCGCCTCTTTTTTTGCTGTAATATTTAAGGTTGATAGTGCTTGCATATTCTCCTGTTCTTTAGTTCCGTTTGTATTTTTCAATGCTTGTATATTTTAATTGCTTTGCAGCGTTTTTTGTTTTCTTGTTGTAGTAGTACTTGCGCGTACTTGCGGCAGCTTTCTTGTATTTACCGGTTGTTCTTTAGCCGACTCTTTTAGTTGCGGTGCAGCAGTATTTACATCGGTAAGTGTTTCTTCTTTAAAAATGCGTAGTCCCAATTCGGGTCTGAAGCCGTGTATTTCTTTTACATCCAGCGCCAGTAAAAAGTCCAGAATTTCAGATGTCATTACCTGCCCCGGTACCAGTACCGGAAATCCAGGTGGGTAGGGTATTACAAAGGATGCCGAAATAATGGTTTTGCCCGCCTCCATGGCAGGTTTGCAATCGCTCAATTTTAAGTAGGAGCAGTTTGCCTGGTTGTAGGCATGAAAATAAGCTTTTCGAATATTGCCACCGGGTATGCCGGCTACCGGCCTGAAGTAATCGTGGTAGTAGCTGAAATCAGGTAACGGCGGTGTTTCGTAGGTGAGTGAGTGAATGCGTTCCTTCAGGATGCGTGCCTCTTCGTCATTGAGTTCCAATTTGTGTGCATCAAGCTGTTGTGCTACGGCAAGCAGCACGCTTATTAAGTAGCTAACAGAGCTGCGTGTGGTACCAATATTAGTCATTAGCAATACCGTGTTGCGCGATGTTTTGTTTACCTGAATGCCAAACTGGTCCATCAGGAATTTGTTTTTAAATGTATCCCCGTCCACGCCCGTATTACCTATATGCAGGTTTATCTTGGTGGGATCCAACACAAAATCGTCTAGTTCCCATGCTTTCTCTAATCTGTTCCAGCCGTTGGTAGTGCTATAATATTCTTCAGTGCCCGAATAGCGGTAGGTGTCGGGGATAAGATCTTTAATAGTTAGTACTGAAAAGTATTTACGCAGCAGGGGATGGTCGTTTACCTTGGCGCGAATCAGCATGGCCATTTCAATACTTTTTTCAACCAGTTCAAATCCTTCAAACACGACCTGTCGGCGTCCTGCATCAAGCGAAGCCAGAATCTGGTAGTTGGCCGATGTGGAGGTATGCGTCATATAGGCTTCATGAAAACTTCCTTCCACTTTCTTTTCAAATTCCTCATCGTACACATGTATCATACTACCTTGCCGGAATGACGATAAAGTTTTGTGCGTAGACTGCGTGGTGTATACGCGAATTTTTACAACTGCCGGATCCGGCATACCGGGCACATAATCTTTGTTACCATTGTCTTTGGCTAATTGGTCGCGTTGCAGTTGATAGGCATCTGCGTAAGCGTCCGATTTGAATTTGCCGGCCAGCCGTGCGGCAGCCCACATGCCGGTGCGCTGGCGGTAAGTATAAGTAAATGCAGCAAAGGCAAACCATGCTTCGTCCCAAAGAAAAATGAGGTCGGGCTTAATGGCCAGTAATTCCTGCATCACTTTTTCTACATTATACACCAGCCCGTCAAATGTGCAGTTGGTGAGTATCACCATTTTTACTTTATGCAGGCGGCCGGCATCTTTTAGCTGTAGTAGTTTTTCTTTGATGGTAGTTAGGGGTACTGCCCCATACATGCTATACTTTTCCAACGGATAAGAGTCGAGGTACACGACGGTGGCGCCGCCAAGGACCATTGCATAATGGTGCGACTTATGGCAATCCCGGTCTACCAGTACAATGTCATCAGGTTCCACCAAAGCTTGCAGCACAATTTTGTTAGAAGTAGATGTGCCGTTGGTAGCAAAAAATGTATGTCTTGATCCAAAAGCTTTCGATGCCAGCTCCTGCGCTTTTTTTAAGGGCCCCGTGGGTTGCAGCAGGGAGTCAAGGCCACCGGTCGTCGACGAGG
>JAHEMO010000217.1 GCA_024643625.1 Chitinophagaceae bacterium | reverse complement strand
TAGGCTCTTTGGTTACAGACTGCGGTGGGTTTGGCTTACCGGCTTCCGGTTTAAGCAAACCAAATGCAACAAGAGCTTTTCCTAAAAACTTATACTCTGTGGGCTCCACCTTATTTGAAACAGGCTTTTGTGAACGTATAAAACTCAGAAGGGCATTCAAATCATCCTCACTCAAATTCTGAAATGGCATAAGCGGAAAAATGAGATTGTTTTTATGCCCTACCATTTGTCTTAACGACCTTGCCAATTCCTTGTCAGATACTTTTCCAACACCAGTTTCTTCGTCGGGGGTAATGTTAGGTGCCATGATCCGTGCCGGTGGAAAATCCATTTCTAAACCACCACTTAGAGGAATTCGTTCACCCTTGGCAAACGCTTCTCGCTGATTGGGGTCTCCATGACAATCGGCGCAGTGTGCGGGTCCATAGGCCAAATACTCACCCCTCGCAATCATAGTGGAATCGGTAGAAGCATGATTGTTTTCAGGATACGGCGCATCCCATGATTTATTACCGCGTACTTGTACAAAAACAAAAAGCACGGCAATAAGCACAAGAAGCCCCATTAGAATGCGACTCAAAATTTTCATGAAAATTGATTTTAAAAGGTTGATGCTGTTGTATCGGCAAAAAATAATATGTATGAGGGAGATACCAAAGTTTTTTGTTCGTGAAATTGTTCACACTCCTTGTAATGAGGGCAAAACCTACGAAAAGGCCAATAACTGAATGCTGTATCATGTATCATCCCGCAAGTTCTTATGCCAATTAATCCTTTCTTTTACAGGCTATGAAGTCAAGCTTTTCGCCGGTGGCATGGTGTACCAATACCAATATTTACGAAGTAAACATCCGGCAATACACACCCGAGGGAACCTTTGAGGCTTTCAGTAATCATCTGTCGCGGCTACGCAACATGGGGGTAGAAACCTTATGGTTTATGCCGGTTACTCCAATTGCTGTGGCAGAACGCTTAGGTACACTTGGCAGCTATTATGCCTGCGCCGATTATGTTTCTATTAATCCTGAATATGGTAATCTCTCCGATTTTAAAGCGCTGGTAAAAGCTGCGCATGCGTTGGATATGAAAGTGATTATTGATTGGGTAGCCAACCATACCGGCCATGGGCATACCTGGACCAAAGCACATCCTGCTTACTACCATCGCGACGCTGCAGGTCATTTTACAGAACGCAATGGCTGGAAGGATGTTATTGATCTCAATTATGATAATGCCGACCTGCGCCAGGCCATGGTTGACGCTATGGCATTTTGGGTTAAAGAAGCCAATATTGATGGCTTCAGATGCGACATGGCCCATTTGGTGCCACTTGATTTTTGGATAGATGCCCGTAAGCAACTCGATGCCATTAAGCCCTTGTTTTGGCTGGCAGAATGCGATGTAGCCGAATACCATCAGGCATTTGATTGCAGTTATGCATGGGAATGGATGCATGCCACGGAACGTTTCAGTAAGCAAAACTTATCATGCCTTGCGCTGGAAAAAGTGTTGAATACATACGCCTGGGAATATCCAACTGCAGCCATGAAAATGTACTTTACCGCGAACCATGATGAGAATAGCTGGAACGGTACAGAATATGAAAAGTATGGCGACAATACACTACCGTTAGCCGTATTTACGGCTACCTGGGCGGGTTTACCTTTAGTGTATAGCGGTCAGGAATTGCCACTGCAAAAAAGACTTAAGTTTTTTGATAAAGATGAAATTCCGTGGAATGGCCATTTTGCACTTGAAGCTTTCTACAAAAAATTGCTGGAGCTGAGAAAAAGAAACCCGGTATTTCTGCACAATAGTACGGATGCATGCAGCGTGATTCCACTTGGCGGCGAGCGACAATTTTGCTTTATACGGCAGCACAAAAGTCATACGGTTATTGTGTTACTCAACTTTAGCGATCAGGCAACTGATATTAATATTCATCATGCGTTGTTCCATGGTCGATTTGCCGATGTATTTACGCCCGGTCATTGGCACGAACTGCAGGGACAGATAAATTACCAACTACCCGCAAATGGTTTTTTGGTTTTAGAAAAATAGAAACACTTATTTGCAGCATGGAAAAATTGTCCATGGATGCGCTGGGCCGTTTGACGCCCGAAGCATACAAACAACTCGAGAAAATACCGCTGATTGTGGTGCTTGATAATATCAGAAGCATGCACAATGTGGGGAGTATTTTCAGGTCGGCAGATGCCTTTAGGATTGAAGCTATTTTCCTTTGCGGGTATACGCCACAGCCTCCGCACCGCGATATCCATAAAACTGCACTTGGCGCTACAGAAACTGTTGCCTGGCAACACTTTGCCAATATTGAACAAGCACTACAATCCCTGCAGGAAAAGCAATACAGCATTGCCGCCATAGAACAAACATCAAACAGCATGCAGCTACAACAGTGGCAATGGGATGGCAAACCGTTGGCTGTAGTCTTTGGCAATGAAGTAGAGGGCGTGCAACCTGCGGCGCTTCCTTATTGTAGCATGGCGGTTGAAATTCCACAGTTTGGCACCAAACATTCGCTGAATGTGTCCGTAGCTGCCGGCATTATTTTATGGCATATTGGAGGACAATCCATTACAAATACCTGATTCATATTAAAAACACCCTTTTACATGATAGATAATTCCTACCCATTTACAGTAACCGAAAGATTTTTGCGCTATGTGGTGATTGATACCCAAAGCGATCCAAACAGCGCAAGTTTTCCGAGCACTGCCAAACAAAAGGACTTAAGCAGTCTGCTGCTTACAGAGTTGCAGGCATTGGGGCTCGAAGCATCTATGGATGACTGTGGCTACGTAATGGCTACCATTCCTGCCAACAGTAATAAGAAAGTACCGGTTATTTGTTTTTGCAGCCATGTAGATACCGCACCTGATTGTAGCGGAACTCATGTAAAACCCATATTACACAGGAATTATGCCGGCACTCCCATTGTGCTTCCAGACGATGCAGCCCAGGTGCTGACAGTTGAAGATTTTCCATACCTGCGCAAGAAGATAGGCGATGATATCATCACCGCAAGTGGGCATACTTTGCTTGGGGCCGACGACAAAGCAGGTTTAGCCATTATAATGGATATGGCCGCTTACCTGCAACAACATCCTGAAGTAAAGCATGGCACTATTCGTATTCTATTCACACCCGATGAAGAAACGGGCCGGGGCACTGAAAAACTAAATATGCAGGCGCTTGGTGCTGACTATGGGTACACCCTTGATGGCGGCGAGGTTGGCGATCTTGAGGATGAGACTTTTAGTGCAGATGGCGTCGGTATTACTTTTCATGGCATAAGTGCACATCCAGGTTATGCCAAAGGCAAATTGGTGAACGCCTTAAAGGTTGCAGCTGCATTTGTAGATGCATTGCCTAAAGACGGGTGGAGCCCCGAACGCACAGATGGGCGCGAAGGATTTGTACATCCCGTTCAGGTGAAAGGAATTGCGGAACAGGCCACGGTTGATTTTATCATTCGTGATTTTGATACCGCACAGTTGGCCGGGCACGAAAACTGGTTGCGCAAATTTTGCGATGAGGCAGTGGCAAAATTTCCTGGTGCCCGTTACGATTTTGTAGTAAAGGAACAATACCGCAACATGAAAGATGTATTGGACAAGCATCCGCAGGTGGTGGCCTACGCGCATGATGCCATAACCCGCGCCGGCCTTGCAGTTCGCAAGATGCCTATTCGTGGTGGCACCGATGGTAGTCGTTTAAGTTATATGGGATTGCCCTGTCCTAACATTTTTACCGGCATGCAAGGTATTCATAGCAAACGCGAATGGATAAGTGTGCAGGATATGCAGAAGGCAGTGCAATCCCTGGTTCATTTATGCGCCATTTGGGAAGAAAATGCATAAAGCCGGTAGGTAATGTAGAAAATCTTTGTCGACATTCCATTTTAACGCATTTGAAAACATCTACATGAAATTGACTCCTACCCGTCGAAATATGTTGAGTTTTGCCATTGTATTTTTTGTTTTTGGGCTGGCACGCGATGGGGTAAAATGGCTGGCAGGTGAACCTTTAAACGTGGTATCCATCATTAAATCTGTGTTGGTTTCCGTGTTTATTGCCGTCCTGGTGGGTTTGCTCTTTGGCGGGATTATCCAATTATTTCAAAAAGCCATGGGTAAAGGAAATATTACCGCTGCACAAGAAGACATCATTTTGCAAGGCCCTGCCAATCATCTTAAAGGTATTGAAGGGGTAGGGGGGCATCTTGCATTGCTATGCGACAGACTGGTTTTTCGCTCCCACAAATTCAATATTCAAAGCCATGAAGCAGTTTTTTTGCTCGCCGATATTGCAGCTGTTGAAGAGCATAAAACCACAGGTCTGATCAATAATGGTTTGCTACTGCAACTGCGCAACGGCAGGCGCGAAAAATTTACAGTGGAACAAGCAGCGCATTGGGTGACGCATATTCATCGTTGCATGTCTGCCCAATCTGCAGTTTAGCGTTGCATAGCAGGCTTTTACACTAAAGCAATTTTTTGCTTCAACCAACTGTCTTTTACCGGTATCAGCCAATTCTGGAGCAGCGCTTCTTTGGTTAATACGGTGTTGTTGAAGTATATCGTGTCGGGAGATACTAATCCTGCTGCCAATGCATGGCTAAACTGATTCATCGGTATTACTTCCACTTTGTCTTTTCGGAGAAAGGCAAGCAACATTCTGTCAAAAAGATTTACGCCAAATTGCTGTTCAATTTGCTTGACCAAACGAACGGAACTGTCGGTACTGCAGCCACTTACGCCTGTTGCCGACTCGTCGGCCATGAGCACAATAAACTGGCCAAAAATCAGGTTGGCATAACCTTTCACCACGGCTCCGTGGCTTTGCCAATTGGCGGTAAAATTTTCCAACATAGGTTCTATCTGCAACGCCTCACCCATGGTAAACATGCGGTTGCTTTGGTAAATCCATACCCTGCTGCTATCGCTAAAATCTTCAGGAATTACTGCTTTCCAGGTTTCAAATACTGACATATTATTCAATTTATCGCCACTCAAAAATACAAAGACCTATGGCCTGTTATAACCATAGGTCTTTTTGTGCGTATAAAACGGTTTGTTACGACAAATGCTGCTCAATCTTCTTTACAAAATTGCCCTTGGGCTGCGCACCTACCAGTTTGTCTACTACTTCGCCATTCTTAAAGAACAGAATGGCAGGGATTGAAGTAATGCCATAGTTGATGCTCACTTCTGGGTTATGATCCACATTCAGTTTGCCAACATTAACCCGACCGGCGTATTCCTTACCTAATTCTTCAATAACGGGACCGATAGCGCGGCAGGGGCCACACCATTCTGCCCAGAAATCAACTACGGTAAGCTTATCGCTACTAACTACGTCGGCCTTGAAGTTGGCATCGGTAAATTCTAAAGCCATGATTTAATCCTTTTTATTTGATATAATGATATTGGAAGCGGTATTGTTCAAAAATAGAGCCAAGGGCAATATGGCGGGTCGACGGGTTTTGCACCGGTAGGTTAATAACGTTTTATTGTGGGAACACTGACAAGCGGGCATGAAGTTTTGTCAAATACAGGG
>JAHEMO010000216.1 GCA_024643625.1 Chitinophagaceae bacterium | reverse complement strand
AGGACAAGGATGCGCTTAACAGCTTATTTGACGAATTGCTAAGCCGGCGGCACCAAATGGCGCTGAATGCGGGCTTTACCAATTACCGCGATTATAAGTTCAAAGAGCTTGGCCGTTTTGACTACACACCCGCCGATTGCGAGGCGTTTCAGGAAGGCGTAAGGCAACATGTCATTCCGCTCATTGATACCATTTACAGGCATAAACAAGCGCAATTGGGCGTAGAAACGCTGCGGCCCTGGGATTTGGATGCAGAACCTGCCGGCATAAAACCATTGCGGCCTTTTACTGACAGTAAAGATTTACTGGAGAAAAGCATTGCCTGTTTTGACAAACTCAATCCATTTTTTGCTGATTGCTTCCGCAAGATGGATACCATGGGACATTTCGATTTGGACAGTCGTAAAGGAAAAGCGCCCGGTGGTTACAATTGCCCGCTGGCAGAAAGCGGAGCGCCCTTCATTTTTATGAATGCTGCCGGCACCATGGACGATGTAACTACCATGCTGCATGAGGGTGGGCATGCCGTGCACAGTTTTTTGAGCCATCCGCTGCCACTCACGGGCTTTAAGGAGTATCCCATGGAAATAGCCGAAGTAGCCAGCATGAGCATGGAGCTGTTTACCATGGATCATTGGGAAGCGTTTTTTGACAATGATGAGGAATTGCGCCGTGCCAAAATTCATCAGTTAGAGCGGGCCATAACCATTTTCCCGTGGATCGCCACTATTGATGCCTTTCAGCATTGGCTATACACCCACCCCGGCCATAGTGTGGAAGAAAGAAGCGCGGCATGGCAAAATTTACTGGAGCGATTTAAGGTAAACATATTGGATACCAAGGGTTTGGAAGCGTACAGGCATAGTTCATGGCAGCGGCAGTTGCATTTGTTTGAGGTACCCTTCTACTACATTGAATACGGCATAGCGCAGTTGGGTGCCATTGCCATGTGGATGCAATACCGGCAAAATCCGCAGCAAGCCATTGACAACTATATGCATGCCCTTAGCCTTGGTGGCACCAAAACCTTACCCGAACTTTTTGCCGCAGCAGGTATTCGGTTCGATTTTTCGCCGGAGCATATCCGCGAATTGGCTGATTTCACAGCTGGCGAATTGCAAGCCTTGCTAAGCGAAGTCTAAAAAAAATATTGACTTGGCGATAAACAGGTCGTTCCCCCTATTTTTGCCGCCCCAATTTCCGGGCGTGGCGATCCCGATAGTTATCGGAATGGCAGACGACCAAAAATCCGGGCGTGGCGAAATTGGTAGACGTACCAGACTTAGGATCTGGCGCCGCGAGGCATGGGGGTTCGAGTCCCTCCGCCCGGACCCAAAAAAGCACCGTTAGTAAGCGGTGCTTTTTTTATGCTGCCTGCTGGTAAATCAACCCCTCCCTTCAAGGATATCAGAAAACTAATACGGTAACGGCTTGCAGCCCCTGTAATAAATGACTATTTTTAAGGGGTAATCACAACTTCCCCCGACATGAAAAATCTACAACACACATTAACCACTGGTGTTGCCCTGTTTTTGGCTGTAACCACCTTAGCGCAAGGCAATGTAGGCATTGGTACCAGTAGCCCTCAGCGCAAGCTGCACATCCATAACGGCAGCAGTGTTTTTAGCGGTTTGATGCTCTCCACAGATGCCACAGGTGAAACTACTGGCGATGGCATCCATTTTGGTATACAATACCAGGCAGATGCTGTAGGTAACCGTTACGGATATCTGATAGTGAAAGAAGATGTGCCAATGTTAATAGGCACCAACGACAGAACCAATGATATACGCATTGCCAACAATGGTAATGTGGGCTTTGGTATTAGCGATCCGGCATTCAGAGTAGAGTTGGATGGCAGCATGCGTATGCGTGGAGTTGGTGCCCTCCAGAAAAGGATTGTGTTTAGAAACGATGCCGGCACCGAGGATATGGGAAGTATTGGCCATCTAAACGACAATATTATTTCCATGGCCAACAATAAAGGAGGTGTTCAATTCTCCAAGTTTTATTTTGATATAGAAAATGAGAAAATGGGCGTAGGTGCTATCCCTGGTAGTTCCGACGGAAAAATACTGGTACACTACAATAGTACCACTACCAACCCTCACCTCACCCTACGCGAATCAACCACGGGTGATTATAGCCGGTTGGAGTTTGCCAATAGCGGCACATCGCGTGTGTGGCATCTGGCCGGGCAGGCCACTGTGGGCACAGGCACTACGGGCCGCGAAAACGATATCCTGAATGTTTGGAACAGCGGCTATGGCGACATTATGACTTTCCGCGGCAACGGACGCGTAGGCATTCTTACCACCAACCCCGCTACAGGTTATGCGCTTAGTGTAAACGGCAAAATAATTTGCGAAGAATTACGCGTACAAAACAGTACGGCATGGCCCGACTATGTGTTTGAAAACAACTACAAAATGCTAAGCCTGTCCGAACTTGCTCAATTTATTGCCACCAACAAACACCTGCCCGGCATACCCAATGCCGCTACCGTGGCTAAAGAAGGTATTGCCGTAGGCGAAATGCAAAAGCGCATGATGGAAAAAATAGAAGAACTCAGTTTGTACATTTTGCAACAGCAAGATCAAATAGACAATCAAAACAAAAAGATAGCCGCGCTGGAAAAACGCATGCAATAAGCAACAAGCAAATACGCAACTATTGCCAACAATAAACCCCTGCCAATAGACAGGGGTTTATTCTTTGGATAAATTGACAAACTAGTTTTTGCCATCCAGAATAATGGGTGCACTGCCCTTGCCCATTATAATCATCTTGCTATTAGGACTCTTGGCTAATTCCATCATAGCCTTAATATTTTCGTATTGCAATTGCCGGTCGGTAAGGCTTTGGTTAATGATGTTTTGATAATCACTAATACCCTTAGCTTCTACCCTTTTACGCTCTGCCTCCTGCGTTTCTTTTTGCAATACAAACTGCATTTTTTGCGCTTCCTGCTCCGCATTAATTTTTTGCTCAATGGCTGTTTTTACACTGGCAGGCAGCGTAATATTTCTAACCAATAATTGCTCCAACAGCAGCCCACGCTTTTTAAAATCGTTTTCTATGCTTTTATAAATCCGGTTCTGAAACTCATCGCGTTTGGTACTAAACAATTCTATGGCCTGATAATACACCGCATTATCCCGAATACTGGTACGGGCTATTGGGCGTACTACTTTGTCTTTGTAGTCAAAACCCGTTTCTACCAACAATCTTGGTGCATCGGCAGGCACCACACGATACAAAACAGTAAGATCGATAGTTACTTCAAGGCCATCGCTTGTTAGCACTTTTATAGCGTCATCTTCTGATCGATGACCATCATCATTACTACCACTCATGGTGTAGTTCTGCGTTTTAATATCAATAGGCTTTACATCGAGCAAGGGATTTACAAAATGCAAGCCGCTGGTGAGTATGTCCTGTTGCACTTTACCAAAAAGCACTTTTACACCAGCCTCACCCGCTTCAATTTGCTTTACACAGGCAGTTATAATGCCCAGTATCATTAAGAATACTCCTACCAGCCTGCCCGTACGGCCAAATCTGGCGGCTTGTGCGGAGCTTTTTGCAATAACTCCCGCCACGCCTATCACAATTAATCCGAGTAAAATCAGCAGCATAACAATGTGTTTTAGTGATTCGAACAATAATACTTTATTAAGGCTTAATGTAAGGTTATATGTGCGGTGCGCAGGTGGTCAAATGGCGTTAATATATGCAGCATCGCATAGTGTGGCGCTGCAAAAACCCCCCGGCCCTGTAGATTTGCCGCGCCATGCGCGGATCAAAATTTGCCTTATTGCTGATTTGTATTTGCAGCCATGCTTTGCTTATGCAAGGCCGGGCGCAAACTACCTGCAATACGCCGGGGCAAAATCCGGCAACGGCGTTTCCCGTATGCGGTACCGCTTCGTTTAGTCAAAGCAGCGTAAACCTCTGCGGCGGGCGAACGGTACCCAATCCCAAATGCCCTAATTCTCCCCTAACGGATGTAAATCCTTATTGGTACCGGTTTACCTGTTTTGAAACGGGAACCCTTGGATTTACTATCATTCCCAATGCTAACAACAGCGATTACGACTGGCAGGTTTTTGACATAACCGGGCGTGCCCCCAGCGATGTATTTACCGATGCCTCGCTTACCATTGCCTGTAACTGGAGCCAGTATTTTGGCAATACGGGCACAAGTGCCAATGCCGCCAACCTGCTGGAATGCGAGGGTACAGTACCTCAGTTTAGCCGGCTGCCTACCATTACCAAGGGACGTACCTACCTGCTGCTGGTATCGCATTTTACGAATACACAGGCAGGATACAAGCTCAACTTTGGTGGTGGCACAGCCCTGATTACGGATACTACCACGGCCAAACCCGTGAATGCCTCCATAGCCTGCGACGGACAAACCGTTGGCGTAAAGCTTAACAAGCGCATGCTGTGCAGCAGCCTGGCAGCAAACGGTTCCGACTTTGGCCTCGCGGGCAATCCCGCTTCCATCCAATCGGCCGTAGGGCAGGGTTGTACCAATGGCTTCGACTTTGATTCTTTGGTGCTGACCACAACCACGGCGCTTCCTACCGGCAATTATCAACTGGTAAGCAGCATTGGCAGCGATGCCAACACCCTTTTGGATATATGCAGCACACCCATGGCTCCTGGGCTTGCTATTGCTTTTCAGGTTAAAATGCCGCAGCCTGCCGTTATGGTGCTTGCCGATACTATTGGCTGTGCACCGGCAACCCTTAGGGTTCGTTTTTCCGATCCGCTCCTGTGCAGCACAGTTGATGCCAATGGCAGCGATTTTGCCATTAGCGGGCCACAGGCGGGACTTGGCATTACGAGTGTTACCGGCACCTGCAATGCCGATACCAGTTCTATTTTCACCCTGCAATTCAATACCCCAATAATTGCCGGAGGAGTATATACCATTAGCCACAAGGCCGGTACCGATGGCAATACCTCTACTAGTTATTGCGGGCTGGCCAGCAATACGCAAAGCATTACGGTTGCCGTGGCCGAAAAAGTAAATGCTCAATTTACCGTAAGGGTGGCAAGCAGTTGCCAGGCCGATACGGTGCAGCTACTACATCCCGGCTACAACAGCACCACTACTTTTTACAATTATTACTGGTACGATGGATTGGCAAGAGGCGGCACCACCACATCGCGCACTTTTAATGAACCCGGTAGTTACCTTGTATCCATGGTGGTAAGCAATGGCATCTGTAAAGACAGCACATCGCAAACCGTAAATCTCACTGCTACGCGGGTAAAAGCGGCTTTTGCTGCACCCGCCTTTGCCTGCCCCGGAGATACTGTCTTGCTTTCCGATTCCAGCACAGGGCCGATTGTAGCCTGGCGTTGGGATTATGGAGATGGAACAACAGCGCTGGGGCGTGTTCCGGCTGCACACCTGTACAACCAAACAGCCCAACTTACCCGCTATCCGGTACGCCTGACCGTTACTGACGCCATTGGGTGTAGCAACACGGCGTCAAAAATTATTACGGTACCCAACAATTGCTTTATAGCCGTGCCCGGCGCTTTTACGCCAAATGCCGATGGGCTCAACGATTTTCTATATCCGCTGAACGCC
>JAHEMO010000215.1 GCA_024643625.1 Chitinophagaceae bacterium | reverse complement strand
AAACCCAATGGAGAGTTGCTGCACCTGCGCGACATAGCCGAGGTGGAGTTGGGAAGCGAATTTTTTGATATCTATTCCAATATGGATGGCCATCCCTCGGCTGCTATTACCCTAAAGCAAACCTACGGTAGCAATGCCGGAGAGGTAATCAAAGAAGTAAAGGCTAAGCTGGAGGAAATAAAAGGAAGCTCTTTTCCGGCTGGCATGGATTATCAGATCAGTTACGATGTATCGAGTTTTCTGGATGCCTCCATGGAAAAGGTTGTGCATACGCTGGTAGAAGCCTTTATACTGGTTGCTTTGGTGGTATTTATTTTCCTTGGCGACTGGCGCTCTACCCTTATTCCAACACTGGCTGTACCTGTATCGCTTATCGGGGCCTTCATTTTCATGCAAATGTTTGGTCTCACCATCAATCTCATCACCCTGTTTGCGCTGGTATTGGCCATTGGTATTGTGGTTGATAATGCCATTGTAGTGGTAGAGGCCGTGCACACCAAAATGGCTGCGGAAAACCTAACCCCTTATAAAGCCACTACAGCCGTACTGCACGAAATAAGCGGTGCCATCATAGCCATTACGCTCATGATGACGGCTGTGTTTATACCGGTGGCATTTATGTCAGGACCCGTAGGTATTTTTTACAGGCAGTTTTCAATAACCATGGCTACCTCCATTGTTATATCGGGCGTGGTAGCCCTTACGCTAACGCCGGTGCTTTGCGCTATGATTTTGAAAAACACCCATGGTCAGCCGCGCAAAAAAAATATCATCGACCGTTTGCTCGATGGTTTCAATGGCTGGTTCGACCGGGTGACGGGGCGGTATGCTGCTTTGCTCCGCCGCATAGTTGACCGACGCATGGTAACCTTTGGTTTGCTCATTGCTTTTTGCGCCGGCATATGGTTTACCGGCAACACCTTGCCTGCAGGATTTATTCCCAATGAGGATCAGGGCATGATTTACGCCATTATTCAAACCCCTCCGGGCAGTACGCTCGAACAAACCAATGCCGTGTCGCACGAATTGCAGGAAATAGCCGAGAAGGTAGAGGGGATTCAAAGCGTATCGGCACTGGCGGGTTACGAAGTACTTACCGAGGGTCGGGGTTCCAACGCAGGTACCTGTCTTATCAACCTCAAAAGCTGGTCGGACCGCAAGCATACCGTTACGGAAATTATTGAAGAATTGGAAGAAAAGGCCGTAGAAATTCCAGGGGCTACCATTGAGTTTTTCCAGCCTCCGGCCATTCCGGGTTATGGGGCTGCAGGAGGTTTCTCACTTCGCCTGCTCGATAAAACCAATACCGGTGATTACAAATCGTTTGGCGTAGTAAATGATGAATTTATGGCAGCGCTTGGTAAGCGTAAAGAGCTTGCCGGCTTGTTTACCTTTTTTGCCAGCAATTATCCGCAATACGATCTTGAAATAGATAACAAAGCGGCCATGCAAAAGGGTGTAACCATCGGGAAGGCCATGGATAACCTCGGGATACTAATTGGTAGCACTTACGAGCAGGGTTTTATTCGCTTTGGCAACTTTTTTAAACTGTATGTACAGGCCGCACCGCAATACAGGGCTTTGCCTGATGATGTGCTTAAACTATACATAAAAAACGACCGCGATGAAATGGTGCCTTATTCTGCCTTTATGAAAATAAAGAAGACACAGGGCCTCAACGAAATCACGCGGTACAACATGTATACTTCATCTGCCATCAATGGATCGCCGGCGCCAGGGTATAGCAGCGGACAAGCCATTAAAGCCATTGAAGAGGTAGCGGCAAGCCTGCCCCGGGGGTACGGAATTGATTGGCTGGGATTATCCAAAGACGAAGTAGCGAGGGGCAACGAGTCTATCTACATCTTCCTGATTGTGTTACTCTTTGTGTACCTGGTATTAGCGGCGCAATATGAAAGTTTTCTCATCCCGTTGGCTGTTATTCTCAGTTTGCCGGCAGGTGTATTTGGCGCTTTTGGCTTGTTGAAAATTATGGGCCTGTCCAACGACATATACGCTCAGGTAGGCATTATCATGCTGGTGGGATTGTTGGGTAAGAATGCCGTACTGATTGTAGAGTTTGCGGTGCAAAAGCGGCAGCAGGGTTCCACACTCGCCGAGGCGGCCATTGAGGGTGCCAAGGTAAGGTTTCGGCCCATTTTGATGACCTCCTTTGCTTTTGTTGCCGGACTAATACCCCTGCTGTTTGCTACCGGTCCCGGTGCCATTGGCAACCGCACCATTGGGGCATCATCGGCAGGAGGTATGTTGCTGGGTACGCTGCTTGGCGTTGTTATAACGCCGGGGCTTTACTACATTTTTGGTAAGCTGGCCGACGGGCGTCACCTCATCCGCAAAGAAGATGATGTGCCATTATCCGAACATTTCATGCATCATACGCCGGAGCAGCAAAAAAAGCCCAAAAAGCTGCGACTGTTTCGCAAGAAAGAAAAATCCAATCCCTCCACTGAAGAAATAATATCGAATGACCAAGTATAATTCCATTAGGATAGCCATACTGGCCATCCTGATAATGGGCTGGACAGCCTGCAAAATTCCGGAGATAAACAGCAGGGCCGAAAACAAGACGGTACCCGAACTGTACCTTCCCGGTGCCAATACCGATAGTGCCAATATTGCCAATACCGGTTGGCGAAACTATTTTACCGATCCCTATCTGGTAACCCTTATTGATACGGCGCTGCGCAATAACCAGGAATTGCATATCCTGTTTCAGGAAATAGCCATTACCCGAAATGAGGCTGATGTACGCAAGGGCGAGTACCTGCCATTTGTAAGCGTAGGCGGTGGTGCCGGTGTAGATAAAGCCGCACGCTATACCAATATTGGTGCCATGGAAGCCAATACTGAAATAAAGCCCGGTAAGGAAATGCCCGAACCGGTGCCCGATTTTGCCATTGGCGCAAGGGCCACCTGGGAGGTAGACATATGGCATAAGTTGCACAATGCCCGCAAAGCTGCCATCAATCGCTATCTGGCTACTGCTGAAGGGCGAAATTTTGTAATAACCAACCTGGTAGCCGAAATAGCCAACAGCTATTACGAACTTTTAGCACTGGATAACCAGTTGGCCATAGTGAATCAGAACATTGAAATACAAAGCAATGCACTGCGTATTGTGAAACTGCAAAAGGAATCGGCGCGCACTACCGAGCTTGCCGTACGCAAATTTGAAGCCGAGGTACTGAGTACTACCAGTTTACAATATGGCATAAAGCAGCAGATTGTTGAAGCAGAAAATCGCATTAATTTTCTGTTGGGCAGGTTTCCACAGCCGGTTAGCCGCAGGGTTTCATCCTTCGATAGCGCCGTACCTGCAAGCCTGCAAACGGGCCTGCCGGCACAATTGCTGGCCAACCGCCCCGACATCCGTCAGGCAGAACAGGAACTGGCTGCGGCAAAGCTTGATGTTCAAGTGGCGAGGGCTCAATTTTACCCTTCGCTCAGCATATCGGCAGCGGCAGGTTTCAGGGCATTCAATCCCGCTTTTTTGTTTGAAACACCTGCTTCCATTGCCTATTCGCTGGCCGGCGACCTTATGGCCCCCGTCATAAACCGATATGCTATTAAGGCTGCCTACGCCAATGCCAACGCCAAACAACTGCAGGCAGTATACCAATATGAGCGAACCATATTGAATGCGTATATAGAAGTTGTAAACCAGATGGCAAACCTGAACAATATGGCAAAAAGCTTTGATACCCGCAGCAAGCAGGTGGATGCCCTCACGCAGTCCATCAGCATTGCCAACGATCTATTTAAATCGGCCAGAGCCGATTATATGGAAGTATTGCTGACGCAACGGGATGCCCTCGAGGCGAAGGTGGAGTTGGTAGAAACGAAGAAAAGACAGTTTACTGCCATGATTAATATTTACCGTGCCCTTGGCGGTGGGTGGCAGTAATAAAGTTGAGGATTTGGATTTGGATAGATCGCCCTCAAAGCTTCGGCTTTGGGGCTTTCTTTTTTACCACTTCGGCTCAGCTAAGCTACAATTTTAAAAGGCCTTAAAGATGGCACCACAGGTTGCCATTGTAAAACCCTAACAACATGCGCCCCAAACCCTGGTACTTTAGCAATGCCGGATGCATGGTTAGTGTGGTTATCGACAAGCCCTGTTTTTCAAATCATGAATAGTGTCTGTAAACCAAATAGTCCTTCAACAATAATGGCTAAACCTTTGCCTCATCCTTTACCTCAACATCCGCTATACCAATTTAAATGAACCGAATTTTGCTTGTGCTCTTGCTGTCGACCTGTGCTCTTGCTGGTTTTGCACAGCTTAATCATTCGTTTGCCGATAGTATACGTGTGGCTTACCATATTCCCGAACTCGGCTTTGCTGTGCTTACTGCCGATAGTGTTTTGGAAATTGAAGTATTAGGCGAACGCCAATTTAATACAAGCCGAAAAGCAAACATCAACGACAGATTCCGCATTGGTTCGAACACCAAAACCATCACCAGTTATATTGCCGCTGTTTTGGTAAAACAAGGCAAACTGACATGGGATACAAAATTTTTCGATGTATATCCTGAGTTAAAAGCCCAAAGCCATGAGGCTTTTTACGATATGAGTTTGCAAGACCTGCTGACCTTTAGAGTGAGACTCATGAAATGGTCTTACGGCAATGAGGAGCCCACAACAAAGCAAATTATGGGGAGCCCCAAACAACAGCGGTATCAATTTGTCTCTTGGATTTTGCGACAGCAGCCCGTAGATGCTGAAGGCATTGTGTTTTGGTCGAACCCCGCGTATGTAGCAGCCGGGATGATGCTTGAAAAAGTAGCAGGCAAAGACTATGAAACCTTAGTGATGGAATTAGGTAGCCAATTGGGTATACAATTTGGTTTTGGTCCACCCAATTTGCTGGATAGTAAACAGCCTTGGGGCCATGATGAAAATCTGGTACCGGAAAAGCCATTAATCAACCATAAATTAGATTGGCTTTCAAGTGCTGGAAATATCAACCTGAGTCTGCCCGATTATGCCGTGTTTATGCAGTTGCATTTGCAGGGGCTTGCTGGCAGATCAAAAGTGTTTACGTTGCAGGAATTTCAGCAAATGCACTATGGGTTACCCGAATTTGCCTTTGGGTGGAAATGGTATGTTGATATTAAAAACAGATTTATCTACTCCTACCACGAAGGTAATCCAGGTACATTTTTGACAACGGCTGTTGTTTGCCACAATACAGGTAAGGCCTTTATTCTGGTAGCTAATGTACAATCGGAAGAAGCAGAGCAAGGATTCAAAATTTTACTTGAAGAATTAAAAAGTCAGTACAGTAGCGGATAGATTTTTCACATCGATAATATTGTAAGAAAATATGCCTGCTTTGTAAATGCATAATCCCTGACGGGGGTTTGGTAGCGTGGAGCATGAAAGTTGCACTAATCCGATAAGGAAATCAGTTTTGAATAAAATAATGAAGTCAATGGCAGAATGCAGTACGCTTACCTTAATGCCGTAACTACCTATATAGACTGGCTAAACAGTTAACAGATAACTATAAATTCATAGCTATTGGAATGGAAAATTTCTTACGCTCTTGCAGGCTTGTAACTTTTTGCTACTTGCGATACCTATACTTTATTGGGATGATATTTTTATCCAAAGCATTGTGGTAAAATATGCAATCAATGCGATGCAATT
>JAHEMO010000214.1 GCA_024643625.1 Chitinophagaceae bacterium | reverse complement strand
GGTAGGGACGGCTGCGCTGCCTGAGCATCTCAATAATTTCTTTTCGGCCGCTGGTGAAGCCGCCGCTTGCACCACCGAGTGCCTTGCCCAAAGTGCCGGTTATAATATCTACCCGGCCCATAACGCCGCAATGCTCGTGGGTGCCGCGACCCGTTTTGCCTAAAAAGCCGCTGCTATGGCATTCGTCTATCATCACGATAGCATCGTATTGGTCGGCTAGGTCGCATATTTTATCCAATTGGGCAATGGTGCCATCCATGCTAAAGCTGCCATCGGTAACAATAATACGGCTGCGCAAATGCTGGCTCTCCTGCAGTTTGGCTTCAAGATCGGCCATATTGTTATGCTCGTAGCGGTAGCGCTGTGCCTTGCAAAGCCGCACGCCATCAATAATGCTGGCATGGTTAAGGGCATCGCTGATGATGGCGTCCTGCTCGCCAAACAGGGGCTCAAAAACGCCGCCATTGGCATCGAAGGCCGCGGCGTACAGAATTGTGTCTTCCGTGCCAAGGAAGCTCGCTATTTTTTGCTCCAGTTCTTTATGAATATCCTGCGTACCGCAAATGAAGCGTACCGAACTCATGCCATAGCCATGGCTATCGATAGCTTTATGCGCAGCCTCAATTACTTTGGGGTGGCTGCTGAGGCCCAGGTAGTTGTTGGCGCAAAAATTGAGTACTTGCTTACCGCCTACGGTTATTTCAGGTCCCTGTTCGCTGGTAATCACTCGTTCGCGTTTAAAGAGTCCGGCGTTTTCTATGTCCTGCAGTTCGGCGGCTATACGGGTCACAAATTTTTCGTTCATATGGCTATTATTTTTTGGCTTAAGAGGCGCCAAAGGTAAAGGCTCTGTCCGCTTGACAAAATGTCTGGCTGCGGTCAAAAGGCGAAAAATGGCTATTCATCGAAAATAACAGACCATTCACCGACAAAGGGTTGTGGCCGCCACCGATGCATGGTAAGTTTGTTTTACACAAGCGATACAGAAAAAGTTTTGTTTAACTGTAACGTAGCTGTGTAAACACACGTCACACTACCACACACGCACACAAAAAACACTCTTTAACCCCCGCACCTAACCACCACCAAGGGTGCGGGGGGATAAAACCAAAGTCATGAAAGCTCCCCGATTTGCCTACGTTAGCCTGCTTACGCTACTTATAGCAGTGGCTTTTTTCCTGCTGCCACAAACCCGCCAACAGGAAAGCAAGCTTACCGCCTGCACACAAGTAACCGCTCCGCAAATTGATTGCCCAAACAAGGCGCCGGTTATTAGCAAAACCAATCTCAATTCATTGGATATCTTTTTGCGTTAGGCCGTTCCCCGCCCACAAATACTATTGTATTCGCAAAACTTGCAATTGTCCTTTCTCGTCGTTTGATCAAATACCGTTGCTGCATCAAATAATTCTGCCAGCAAATGTTGCATCTGCTGCTCTATAGCACGCAGGCGGCTGGCCATATGATGATGCGTTAATGTTACAGGTGGCTTCTCTGATTTATCTATTAGGTGACCGGTAAAATTGGGTAGACTGGCTATTTGGCGTGCGGCCATCAGGATGGGCTCAAAGCCCTCCGTCCGATTGGTTTCTTTACCAAACAACCAACTATATAGCAAGGTTTGCAGCGCGGCTTTGTTTTGCGCAGTGCTATCGCGTTCAAACAAGGCTTCCACACTTTTAAACGCTACTTTATCGCTGCCGGTTTTATAATCTACCATACGGTATATGCCCTCCTTTTCATCCACCCGGTCGGCGTAGCCGGAAATCATTACTTGTCTCGTTTTGCCTTGAGATACAAAGGACATGGCATGCTTCATTTTTATCTCCAAACTCTCCAGCCTGAATGGCGCGATGCTTTCATCTTGCTGCAACAATATGCGCACAAATTCTTCTGCCACAGCACGCATAACCAATAGCTCGCCGGTAAATACAAAAGCGTGAGCCGATACCGTGCTATACCATGCCAGCCGGAAAGCTTCGGGTACGGTGGTAGGTAAAAGCTGCTTCATGTTAGCTATCATGGCCACGGTAATGGTTTTGCCTGCATGCGGTGCATACAGCAGCTCCATTACTTTATGTACTACAGAGCCCAGTTGATTGGCACCCACTTCATCTTGTAAAAGTTCGGGCTCTTTAAGCTTGGCGATATACCTGAAATAAAATTGCAGGCGACAATTAAGCCAAGTATTAATACCCGATGGCGATAAGGGTATAGTGCCATTGAGGTATAAGGCAAGCTTTTTTTCTATGGCTTCGTTTTTGGCAATGGTTATGGCAGGCTGCGGCACAGTGGTTACCGGCAAGGCCATGGTGCTGCGCGTGATAGGGATATTGCTTTCAAAAGCAAGCTGCTGCACAAAACGACTTATTTCTCCACTGCTATCATCGCTTACCAATTGATTGTAAACAAGCGTTACTGATTTGCTGCGTTGTAACAGCCGGTAAAAAACATAGGCAAATATGGCATCCTGATGCTCAGGTACCGTCATGCCAAAAGCACGGCGGATATTGTGCGGTAAAAAAGATTCCGGTGCTTTTATCCTTGGCAAATTTCCTTCGCTGGCATCGAGGATAATAATATCATCAAAGTCGATGCCTCTTGTTTCCAGCAGCCCCATGAGTTGCAGTCCCACAAGGGGTTCGCCCTGAAAAGCTACGGTAACGGTACCCAACTGACGTAAGAGCAAACTGCACAAAAATGCGAAAGGAGGTGCGGGGTTTAACTGCATAAAAAGCGGTTGCAATTGCAGCAGTGTATCATGCGCCGCTACCAGCAAGCCGCCCAGCATATCGTCGGTTTTGGCCATGCTATGCTGCGTACTTATTTCGCATAGCCTCGCCATATCGCTAAAGATGCTCATATCGGCCATGGGCTTGCTGAACAATATGGCAGAGGCTTCATCATATTGGCGCAGTGCTGTGGCCTTTACTTGTACCATATGTTCTTTCAACATTTTGGCCTGCAACTTTTCTACCTCTTTTTGTGGCCAGCTGCAAAGCGGGTGCTGCAACCACCGCGATACCAGAGCATGATGAACCGTTTGATATTGATTGGCGATTAAATCGTTTTGAATGCCGATATATAGTTTCATCAAATCGTACACGGCGCTTTGCTGCAGAGGGTAGCCCATCGTAACATTAATACCATCCAATTCCTCAGGCAGCGATTGCAGCACGGGCATCAGCATCGATTCGTTAGCCAGTAAAATACCGGTTTGTGTTTGGGCCTGCCGTTTCTCCAATTGTTGCAGCCATGGCGCAATAGCTTTTGCCTGCAATTGTTGTCCATCGCAGGCTATCACATGTATGGTAGTGGCGGTGGTGTCAAGCGTACGGCTGATGGGCATGCTGTTTTGCAATCCCACTACGTTCAGGTTGCGGCGCAAAAAATCGCCGGCTTCATGCTGTGGATTGTCAAAGTAGTACGCATCAATATCTAACCATAGCGAAGCATATTGTTTTTGCTGCCAGCGTTTTAGTACTATTTCTTCTGCTTTATTAAATGCATTAAATCCTATAAAAGCAATATGATCCCATTGCTGCGTAAAATTGCTATCCAGTTCTGCGTGATTGGCCAGCATGCGGTAAGCCATGCCTAGGGTAGTTTGTTCGGACTGCTGCAATCTTTCATGAAACAAGGTATATATCTGCGGAAGCCTTTGCCATAGTTGTAAAAAACGTTCCTGAATAATACGCTTGTCTTTGGCACCTTGCCAAAATTGCCGCAGGTATGCTTTTTGTTCTTCGGTTAGTTGGTCAAAGGCTTTGTCAATGGCTTCAATTTCGTACAGCAGGCTGCACACTTCATCTACTTTCAGGCAATAGGCATCAAGTTCTCTGAAATCTTTAATCAGTGTTTCGCCTATATGAAAAAAGCTATCGAAGGATGGTATGGTTTTCGGATCATCGCCTGCAGCTACACAAGTATCCACATAGGACTCATACAGCGCAAAGCCTTGTGTAAGGTTATCGGCCAATTGCCATGGCGTGGCCATGCGCACCAATTCCTCAATGGTAAGGCTTGCAGGCATAAAGCATGGTGGTGTCGCTATCTGCTGCAAATGATGCAGAAAGTAAACGGATTGTCTGCGGTTAGGAAATACTACGGCCAGCTTATGCATTTGCCCGCCGTACAGTTTGTAAATATTAGTGGCTACTTGTTGTAAGAATGATGACATGAGGGAGATTGAGGATTGTGGATGGCTGATGCAGGATTTTTGATTTTTGATTGCTGATTGAGGATTTGGGATTAAAGCGTTACAGTCGTTGCCAGGGCGCTATAACCGTAAATGATATAACCTTTCACCTGCGGAAATTGCATGGTTTGCAGCAAGGTCATATATTCCCTTACCTGTTCTATATGCTTATCCCGTTGTTTTTCGGTTTCGGTAAATTTAAAATCGTACACCAGTGTTTCTTTTTCGTTGTAAAGAATCATATCGGCGCGGCGCAATTGCTTTTGAGGGTTAAGCATCGGTTGCTCCGCCAGTCGCTTGTATTGTCCGCTTTGCCAGGGTTGTAAAGCTTCCATGGCCGTTATTTTTTCAATGAGTTGTTTGGCTTTTCGTATTGCGGATTCGTCAAGTAATCCGCTGCGGTTCATCTGCTGCAGGCATGCCGACAAATCTTCGGGATGCTGCATGCGTTGCAGTATGTCGTGCAACAGCAATCCCTGCTCCCTTGGTAATAATTGTTCCGCTTCGTGGGCGGTTTGCAGCCGCCGGTATCGTACCTGCAGCTTATCACGCCATTGGCTGAAAGTCATGCGGCTCATGGGTTTGGGCGGTATAGCGACAGCCTGAGCCGGCGCTACCAGATGCCCGAATTGCCAGATCTTATTGTCTTTGTCGTAGCTGCTGCGTGTATCGGTGTACGGGGGGGTATTGACGGCAGTGGTACTGCCTGCTACTGCGTATACCAGGTGCCCAATATGTTTTATTTCATTCTTGGCATCATCAGCACACCAGCCATAAATGCGTTGCCGGGCACGGGTAAAAGCAACGTACAACATGTTCAGATTATCCATTACGCTCAGTACATGTTCTTCAAAATAGAAGGCGGCAAATTCGCTTTCGGCAAGTGCCTTGGTATAGGGTATAGCTACAACGGGAAGTTGATTGAACCGGGTGCCGTCCGTTGGTACCAAATGTGTAGCATTTGTTTTGGAAGGTAAATCCCATTGCATAAAAGGAACCAATACAATGGTGTAGGCCAGCCCTTTGGATCGGTGAATGGTTACTACTTCTACTGCGTTGCCATCGGCAGATGAGGGTAATGCTTTGCGATGCCCTTCATCCTTCCAGTATTGTAAAAATGATTCGAGATTAGTATCGCCATATTGCAGCGATGCCTGCACCAGATCGGTAAATGCCATAACGAATGCTGCATGCTGCGCATGATTGCCCAGTTCAAATAATATGATAAGTTGATGGACCAATTCATTTACCGGCAGGCCACTCAGTTGTCTGCTTTCTTGTAGGAGAAATGGCGGTAGATGAGTGGTTTCGTAAGTGCCTGCAAATAGTTCATGATCAACATTGGCATGGTGTTGTAATAGCCCGTAGCAATAGTTCATTTCGGCCCAGGCAAGTGTGTCATTAGCGTACATCAGCCAGCGCATACAAGCCAGCAATAATTTTACAGCGAGATTAGATTGTAGCTGCAGCGCTTCGCCA
>JAHEMO010000213.1 GCA_024643625.1 Chitinophagaceae bacterium | reverse complement strand
TATAGTCACGCGTACCTTCAAAATACGGATAAGCGATTGTTTCGCCACCACCATCGTGCGGGCCGGGTTCGGGCCGGGCAATAGCTGCATCATGCTGCAATATGTAGGGCTCCATTTGCCAGTGTGCCATTACCCAACCACCGCCAGTACACAATACTGCCAAAACTGCTATTGATAAGAACCGATATTTTTTCATGCAAGTGAATATTTGCCTTTAAAGATAACCGCTCATGGTGCACAAAATGGCTACAATATCCACGTAAGCAATTCAAAAAATGTAGCAGCTATCAGGATGAATACGCGCCACAGCCAACATTGATGATTGCAGCAAATGATGCCGCTGCGCGGGGAAGCGGAATTTTGCACGGAAGAATTGCACAATCAAACTGACATCCTTTCTGCCACTGTACATCCGAAGAAAATCGAAGTGGGCGGCTGGTAACTACAAGTGAATTCATCGCTTCCCTTAGCCCGAAGACGGCACCTCTTTATTAAAGCTTTTTCACCCTTTCTTGAAAATCAATACATTTCAATCCTAACCTGAGCAATAACATTATGCGCACCTACTTTGGATTTACACTGCAACAATGGGCCTTCGCTATTATTTTATTGCTGCTTGCCGCACAAACGGCACTGGCACCCGCAAGCGATGAAGCACTGATACCCTATATCGGCGGAAAATTATTACTGGCCGCTGTGCTGGTTTTCATACAAGCCTTTCAAAGACAATTGCCCGAGGATAGAAAAAGCGGGCGATACACCGCCCTCAGTGCATTACTGATAGGCTTTTTGCTGGTAAACTACAAGCTGTTTCAATCCGGTGCGGTGCTGCTTTTTATTGCCCTGGTGTTTGCCGGCGAAGGATTGCAAATGATACGGCTGGGTTTGATAGCCCGCCGCAACGGCCGTGCATGGATGAGGTATGCCCTGGCCGTATTGGGCAATTTACTTTTGCTACTGGCCATCTTTCTTTTGCGGGGCCGCGGGTTTCAATGGATAGCCTCTATAGCCATGGCATTGCGGCTGGCGGGTATGGCCATTGAAGTACTGAGCAGTAAGCCCGGCGAAGCGGGCGATGTAACGGAAGATTTACTTACCGAAAGCGGCCTCAATGTGTCGCCGCAAACGCGACAGAAAGTTGAGCAACTGGTACAGGAAGAAAATGACAGAGCACCCATCGATATCCGGTGGATTTTCACTTTTCTCATCATCCTGTTTGCCATTCATTTGGGCCGCATGGGCTACGATCGGTCATCAACCGGCTTACTATCTCCCATGGTAGCCCTCATTGGCGATATGGTGATTGCCCTGATTATTGGCTGGTTGGTGCTGGCTCCCCTTGCCGGTGCTTTTCGTAGTAGTACACATTGGCTAATGCAACGAAGCTACAATTGGGTATCGCGGGTGCCCAAAGCACAACGGAACTGGTACAGCCTGCGAAACCCGGTGCAGTGGTGGCTTGAAAGCCGTATGCGCGATTCCATAAGTTTTAAAAAAGCCAGCTACTCGCTGCCCACCGCTATTCGGGTGGGATTGAAAAAAGGTTTGCCGTTTGCGGCACTGCTGGCGGCTATTGTTCCGGTATTTGGTATGAGCTGGTATTTTGATACCGAAAACTGGGCCGCCGGCATTTGGGATAGTTGGGCCGCTGCACGTACCGACCGTTGGCGGTCTGCCATGGCGCAGGCAGTAGATCCGGCTATTGCTGCAGGCAGTTTTACTATAACACCGGATGGCGTTTCAGACACCGCCGATTTTAGCTTCATCATCGTAGGCGATCCGGGAGAAGGCGATGCATCGCAACTTATTCTGCACAACCAACTGCTTAGGGTTAGCGAAAAACCCGATGTGAAATTTGTGGTGGTTTCATCGGATGTAATTTATCCTGATGGGGCCATTAAAGATTATGAAAAGAATTTTTGGCTGCCCATGCACGGCATCCGCAAGCCCGTAATGGCTATACCCGGCAACCACGATTGGTATGATGGATGCGATGCCTTTGCGGCCACATTTTTCACGCCCGAAGCCGCTCAAAAAGCTATAGAAGCCCGGCGTGGATCGGACCTTGAAATTACTGCGGCGATAAAAGAAAAAACGGCCACACTGCTGCAACGCAGCAATACCCTGCGCAATTTGTATCATGTACCCACCGGCTTTCAAACGGCTACCTATTTTCAAATACAAACGCCCGAATTTGCTTTTATAACCATTGAAACCGGCGTGCTGCGCCGAATTGATGATAAACAAATGCAATGGCTTACAGCAACGCTGGAGGCCAGTAAAAATAAATTCATTTTTGTGCTGCTTGGCCATCCGCTGTACGCCATTGGCGAGTATCAGGGCGATATGAATGAAGATTTTACAGCCCTGCATAACCTGCTGCGCCAGTACAATGTAAAAATTGCCATGGCCGGTGATACGCACGATTTGGAACATTATGTAGAACCTCAAACCAACAAGCAGCAAACCATGCACCATTTTGTAAACGGTGGCGGTGGTGCTTACCTCAGTATCGGCGCAGCGCTAAAACCCGATAGCCTGATGCCGCAAAAGATGTGGGCCCGCTACCCTTCCAAAGAAGCGCTTATCAATAAAATAGAAACGCATACCGGCTGGCTAAAACAACCGGCATGGAAATGGACGAAAAATTACAACGGATGGCCGTTTAGCGCTGAATGGTTATCTGCAGCCTTCGATTATAATGTGGCGCCATTCTTTCAAAGTTTTGTAGAGGTAAAAGTCTCAAAGAATAATAACGAAGTATCCATTATTCCTTATTCAGCCGATGGCCCCTTGCTTTGGGGTGAAATAGACCATGCCTCAGGCTACAGGCCGGCCGGACTTGCCGATGCAGACCCAGTGGTATGGCGCTATACGCTTCGCGCTCCCTAAACAAATAACCCTGCGGTTTGAGGAGGCATTTTTACAGGAATTCAATCACCCACGCCAATTCCTTTACCTTTCGTCGTCCAAAAACGGAAAAAACCAACACTATGAAAAAGATGCTAAGCGTATTGGTGCTGGCCTGCAGCATATCCCTTGCAGGTCTGTCGTCCGATACTATCAAAATTGCCCCATCGGGTTATCCCCTATCGCCTGCTACGCTCGATCAGATTATGAGCGAAGGTTTGCAAAAATCGCAGGTGATGCGCTTTGCCTGGTACCTTACTGATGTAAGCGGACCAAGGCTTACTGTAAGCAGTGGCATACGCCGGGCGCAGGATTGGATTGTAAGTGAGTTGAAGAAAGCAGGTTTCAGCAATGTGCGCAAAGAAGCCTGGGGCACATTTGGCCGCGGCTGGGATCAGGAGAAATGTTATATAGCCATGACGGCGCCTTACTACAGTCCGCTGATAGGCCAACCCAAGGCCTTTACCGGCGGCACCGGTGGTGCCATTAGCGGCGAGGTAATATTGGTAGACGCCGCGGACAGCGCAGAATTTGTGGCAAAATATAAAGGCAAGCTCAAGGGCAAAATTGTTTTGCAAAATGTAAACGACACGCTTACGCCTTCACTAACTGCGGATGGCAATCGCTACTCGGATGAAGACCTCGCCAAAATGGCTGCTGCAAAACCCGCCACAGCCGGCGGCGGACGCAACTTTAGCCGCAACGATATGGCAGCGCGGTTTCAGCGCATGATGGCCAGCCGCCGTGTTGGTCAACTGATGGCCGCTGAGGAACCCTTACTCATTTTAGACCGTAGTTCGCTAAGCACAGATGGTACGGTATTTTTAAGTGGCGGCGGCAGCTTTGACGATAAGCAACCCGTGCCCACTGCCAGCGTAATGCTGAGCACCGATGATTATCTGCGCATACAGCGCCTCATCAGCAACGGCATATCTGTGCGTGTGGATGCTGAAGTAAAAACCAAAATATTAACCGATGACCTGCAGGGTTATAACATTATTGCCGAAATTCCGGGCAGCGATCCAGTATTGAAAAATGAAATTGTAATGCTGGGCGCCCACCTCGATAGCTGGACAGGTGCCACCGGTGCTACAGATAATGCCGCAGGCAGCGCAGCCATGCTGGAAGCGATGCGCATTATAAAAACGCTCGACGAAAAACCAAAGCGTACCATTCGCCTTGCTTTATGGAGTGGTGAAGAGCAAGGCTTGTACGGCAGCCGCAACTGGGTAAAAAATAATCTGGCCGACCCTGCCGATATGAAACTGCTGCCACAGCACGAAAAAATAAGCGCTTACTATAATCTGGATAATGGCAGCGGTAAAATACGCGGGATATACACGCAGCAAAACGAAAGTGTGGTACCCATATTTACGGAGTGGCTGATACCCTTTCATGAGCATGGTGCTAAAACAGTAACGCTTAACAATACCGGTGGTACAGATCATCTGGCATTTGATGCCGTTGGGGTTCCCGGTTTTCAGTTTATACAAGATGAACTGGAATATAATACCCGCACCCACCATACCAATATGGATAATTACGATCATCTGGTACCTGACGACTTGCGGCAGGCCGCTACTATAATTGCCACTTTTGTAATGAATACGGCACAACGCAGCGAAAAAATACCCCGTAAGACTTTACCAGAACCAAGAGGCGCAGCAGGTTCAAGATAATTACTAAAAAACACGCCGATACAGAAAGAGGTTGCCCATTGAGCAACCTCTTTTTATTTGCAATTTGCCAGCGACATATGCGCATTCGGATAAACACTTGCCTTTAGTTTTTAAACAACTGGCTCTTTTGTCAATTCATTATTCACCGTTCGCCAGATACCCAGCGGATTGGCATTTTTCAATTCATCGGGTAATAAACTGTCAGGCCAGTTTTGCAATGCTATTGGCCGCGCAAATCTTTTGAGCGCATCAGCACCTACTGCTGTAAACCTGGCATCGGTAGTAGCCGGAAAGGGTCCGCCATGATGCTGACTCAGGCATACTTCAACACCTGTAGGAACACCGTTTACAATCAGTCTGCCACAAATATTTTTTATAGCTTCCACTACATCATCATGCGCAGCAATTTCCGCTGCTGTACCCATAAGCGTTGATGTAAGTTGTCCTTCGCAATGGCGTGCAGCAGCCAGCATTTCATCAGCATCATGGCACTGCACAACCAAACTGTAGGGGCCAAATATTTCTTTGTGCAAAAATGGATTGGCTAAAAAATGTTTTGCCGTTGTAGTGGCCACGGTTGGTATGCCTTGCGCTGTTGTTGCTTCCATTGTAGTTGTACCTACAAGGTTTACCCCATCTTGTTGTAAGGCTTTCGCACGGCTTTCATGGAATGATTTGGCTATTCCCTCGTGCAGCATATTGGCGGGTGCAACAGCTTCAATGCCCCGGCCAAGCCGGGCTAAAAAAGTATCGAGATCTTTGCCTTTAATACCAAATACGAGTCCGGGATTGGTACAAAACTGACCCACGCCAAGTGTAATGGAACCGGCATACATATCGGCAATAGCTTCCGCGGACTGCGAAAGTTTTTCCGGTAGCAGAAAAACGGGGTTTACACTACCCATTTCAGAAAAAACAGGTATTGGTTCATCGCGTTGATTAGCCCAATCGAATAACTGCTTGCCGCCGCCATAGGAACCTGTAAAACCAACAGCTTTTGTATAGCGATGCGTTACCAATTGTTTGCCCACTTCATGCGACTGTCCATGCAAATGCGCAAACACGCCCGCGGGCAATTCACAATGCGCCACAGCCTTATGGATGGCATCAGCTA
>JAHEMO010000027.1 GCA_024643625.1 Chitinophagaceae bacterium | reverse complement strand
AGGTACACGGAGCCATCGGGTGCCAGTATGCGCAGGGTGGCGAAAGTGCTGCCGGATTCGTTGCGCAGAAACAGGTAAAATTTGGCGTAGCCCGCTGCCAGCCCCGGGCCCTGAAAAGGCATCACGTAAGTGCCGCTTTCGTTGCGGGTTTCCAGGGTGGGGCAGGCGGGTAATATGAGGTCGGTGGTGTTCACGGAAACCTTCAGCACCGCGGGTTCGGTATAGGGCTTTTGGCTGGCCCACCAACTGTTGGCATTCAGCAGGTTGCAGGTGCCGGCATAGGGATCTATGGCCGTAGTATTGCTGCTGCCGGCCCATACTTCAAAATGCAGGTGAGGGCCGCCCGAGCTGCCGGAACTGCCCACAATGCCAAGGTACTCGCCAATAGCAACGGGTTGGCCAATGGCTTTGGTGGTCACTTTGTTTTTCTTCATATGCCAGTACAGCGCCCGCGAGCCATCGGCATGCTGTATGATCACATAGTTGGCCGGGAGGTTGCTGCCCGAGCCTACGCAGTTCTTGTCGTATTCGCCATCATGCTTGTCGAGGATGATACCCGCCGCAGCGGCTACTATCTCCACCTGATCGTTATCCATTTTGTAAATCGGGTATGGCCCGATAGCAATATCGGTGCCGCGATGGCCATTGTAGGTATTGGTGCCGCAGGCATAGTCTTTGGCAGCGCTGGTATTATCGTGATCTACATAAGCGCTTACATAGTAAAAGCCGCAATCAGTAAGGTTAGCTGCTGCCCGCAGCGGCCAGTGCAAAGGCGTTACAGCAAGTGGTACAGGTTGCGGGCTTGTCCAATGCAGGGCTGCTGCGTTTTTGGTGCAGCGTTCGGTTAGGGCGGTATAGGCATCGGCACTGATGCACGGAAGCGCTTCGCTGTTGCTGCCGGCACTGGTAGGCTGCAATTGGGCTTGCATCCCGGGCGAAAAAAGTAGCAACAATAAAACGCGCAGGCAGCAAATTTTCTTCATGTAGTGGCGGCAGGCATGGCATTAGCTTGGCTTGGTGTTACCGTTTTGGCCGAAAGCTGCGGGGCTACAAGATAGCAAACAATGCTTTGCTTCAGGGTGCGCACCTGCGTTTTATTAATACCATCAATTAGACCGCACCTGTATAATGCGGCCGTCTTCCAATTCAATTGTTCTGTCGCTTGCTGAAGCGAAGTCGTTATCGTGGGTTACTACAATTACTGTTTGACCAAAATCATGTGCTATCTGCTTAAACATATCGAAAACTATTCCCGCGTTCCTGCTATCCAGATTACCTGTGGGTTCGTCGCACATAATAATATCCGGATTGTTTATCATAGCACGTGCTATTGCTACCCGCTGTTGCTGCCCGCCACTAAGTTTTGATGCCGGCTTGAGTGCCTGATCCCCAAGGCCAAGAAGGGTTAATTTCTGGTAGGCTTTTTCTTCAATTTCGGCTTTGGAAAACCGGCCCAGCTTCAGTGCCGGGATCATAATATTTTTTATACAGGTAAATTCGGGCAGAAGGTAATGGAATTGAAAAATAAACCCAATGCGCTCGTTACGCAAAGCAGCGAGATCGTTGGGTTTTTGCCCGGTAATTTGTTGGTCGGCAATAAAAAGTTCGCCTTCATAGGCGGTATCCATAGTGCTTAAGCAATATAACAAGGTAGATTTACCACAGCCGCTTTTGCCAACGAGGGTAAGAAACTCTCCTTTATATGCATCGAAACTAATTTGGTCGAGTACTTTAAACTTTACTGGTGTATAAAAATGCTTGCTAATGCCTCTGGCTTGTAAGATAGCGTGCTTGTTCATTTTGTATAATCATCATTTTCTAAAAATTGAGACGGGGTCAACATTAGCCGCCTTTTTGGCAGGGAAAAAACCGGCACAGCAGGTAATAAGAATACCAAGAAAAAGGCTGCGTATAAAAAGGTGTAATTCAAACTTAATGGGAAAATACCCCACGGGGCCACCCATATAAATTCCTGACATAATACTAATGAGTATTGCACCGAGGCCGAGGCCGAGTATAGTACCAATACAACCCATTATAATTGACTCGGCAACAAATATTTGAATTACATCGCGTCCTTTAAAGCCTACAGCTTTTAAAATGGCGATGTCGTTTATTTTTTGGTTGATTGTTTCGCTCAAGATATTATAGATACCGAATGCTGCTACAAATAGTATCGACAACGAAATGGCACCCATAAGCGTACCGCGGGTTTTGTCGCCCGCTACTATGTCGGCGTTCGTTGTCTTCCAATCTTCAACAATATAGGGTACTACCGCCTGCAATTTTTCAGCATATGCTGCCGCTTTGTCGGGGTCGGGTGTGTTGGCATAAATAGTGGTTACATACGACGGCCCTTCCTTCAAAAATTGTTGGGCAGTTGCCGTATTTATATAAGATTTACTATTGTCGGTCAGGCTGTTTCCTGTACTAAATATACCCACTATTCTAAGCACTTTTGTAACGGCGTAAGATGACGACACGGCAATATTATCATCTACCGAAAGGTTTAATTTTTCGGCAATACCGGCACCTATTATGGTGCCGTTTAAATTGCCGCGAAGGGCACTGATTGATCCGGCTACCATATATTTTTCAGTATTAAACATGGCGGCATAGTCATCCATATTCACCCCGCTTGCGGTTCCTTTAATTTGTGTATTCCCCCGGTTATAAAATGCCGACACATCAACCTGTGTAATGGCATGGGTAATAAAAGGCTGCTGTTTAATTTCCTTCAGCAGCATTTCGGGATTAATCAATCGCTGCGATAGCGTCGTAATCTGCGGATTAAGTATGACGGACTCGGCATGGGCATCCTGCGCCAAAGGTGTACTGATTTCATCTGCCTTATAGACTTTTATATGGGCGTTATTTTTAAAAATTTCACCCCTCGAAAATCCACTGAATCCGGCACTTAACGAATTCATAAACAGGTATACGGCAACCCCAAGCGTTACGCCAAGCGCAGCAACCATTGTTTGTTTTTTTCTGGTTACAATATGCGTAATGGCGATGTCGTAATTAATGCCCGGTTTCATATTATAAGGGTCCTTGTGCTGTTTGTGCGATTTATTTTAAATTGCTGTGCTGTTTTTTTTCGGCTACCAGCACCACATCGTCTGGTATGCCTGAAAGCACCTGTACCCATTCGTTGCTCGAAAATCGGGTAGTAATTTTACGCTTTTGCTTTTCGCCTTTTACTTGCACGTAGCCACCAAAATCAACAAATCTTCTCGGAATGAGGACGGCATTGTGCTGTGAATCTACCACGATGTTGGCTTCTAGTCTTGTATTAATAATCCTAAAATCAAGGGAATCAGTAAATGCTATTTTGGCTATAAAAGATTGACTACTTTCATCAAACAACGGTAAAATGTCTATCACTTTTCCCTCGTATACACGGTCCTTTTTTGTATTGAGTGCCAATTGTGCCCGCTGACCTAATGCAACCCTTCCGATATTCGTTTCATCGATATTTACTTTGGCATATATAAAGTTGGCGTTACCAATTTGTGCAATCACATCACCCTGCTTAACATAGTCGCCTGCCTGCTTGTATTGCTTCAATACTTTTCCGCCCACTACTGCTTTTATTTGATTATGGTATAGTGCCAAACTGGCCACCCGGTTTTGTGCCCGGCTCGAAACCAATTGCTGTTCGGCCAGTTGTTGCGTCTGCTTGTAATTTTCGATTGCATTATGGTATGCGGCAACCGAATTATAATACTGAAGCGACACGGTTTCATATTCATTTTTTGCGATACTGTTATTATTTAGTAAGCGTAAGTATCGCTCTTTTTGCACACTGTCGCGTTGTAATTGTTGCTGCGCAGTGGTTATATTGTTTTTTGCGGTGAGCAATGCAGGTGCTTTGGGCAAAGTGTTGCTATTGGCTATGTTGTATAGGTCTTCGGTGCTTTGTTTATTATACATATTCTCCATATTATCTACTACGGCCAACAATTTGCCGGCAGCTACTTCTTCCCCTTCCTGTATGGTCACTTCTTTTAAATAGCCATCTGTTTTGGCAGTAAGGTTATAAGTGCCGTCGGCCTCCAGCACACCGGATGCGAATACGGTTTCCACTACATTTTTGCGCACTGGCGAAACTTCTTCAGACGGCCTGTTGCAAGACCATAACAGGGTGAGCAAAAGGCCAACGAACGTACTATTCCACGTCATTAGTTTCTTACTTTATTATTAATAATTATTTTGGCCTTGGTAAGCGCAACGCTTGTTGCCGAGCTTATCAGGCTATACTCCGCATTTACCATATTGGTATAAGATGCAATTGTTGCATCCAGGGCTACAAGTCCTTCTTCGTACAACTGTTGGTGCTTGCGATAGCTTGTTTGCCTAAGGCTTGCTATTTGTTTATTGGCATTCCATTGCGAAAAAGCTTTATCGTAATTGTTTTTGAGTATGCTGCGCTCTGCAGTAGCTTGCAGTTTGATTTGCTCGGTATTATTCTTTGCCAGTTGCAGGTCATACTTCGCCGACAAGCGGTTGGCAATGGTATTCGATGAGGGTATGGGCACATTAAGCTTTAAGCCGATATAGTTGCTGTTTATCCAGTCGCCTCCAAATTTTTTCAGGTCGTTATTAAATTGGTTGAAAGTATTAGATAGCTGAAATGACAAGGAGGGAACAAAAGCCAAACCTGCATTTTTATAGTTGGCGCCAGCCAGATGTTCTTGTAATTGCGCATGGGCTACTGCCAGAGTGCCTACGCGTGGCTCTTCCATTTTATAGATGGCATCGTCGTACTGATGGGTTATTACCAACTCATTGTCTGCGGGAATATCACAGAGTTTTTTCAGCGACAAATAGTATTGCTCCAGCAAAAACCTAAGCTGATTTTCATTTTCAAGGGAGGTGAGATAGTTGGCTCTTGCATCATCCAAATCCTGTTGTCTGGTAATGCCTTCGTTGTACCTGCGTTGTGTTATTTGCAACAGGGTGTCGGCAATGGCAATATTTTTATGGCTATTATCAATTTGTTCCTGCACATTAACGATGTTGTAGTAGTTGTCGGCCAGATTTTTTTCCAGTGTTTCAACGGTAAGGCTTCGGCTTGACTGGGCCAGATCGGTGTTTATCTGTGCGAGTTTGAGATTTTCCCAGCCGGTTAAGTTTAGCAGTTTTATATCAAGATTTGAATTTAGCGCAGAGCTATATTTTACCCCTGTAGGTACTTCTACAAAAGTTCCGGGGTCGCCGCCAAATACTTCGCCCGGAAATACGCTTACTGGCAATTTGGTGTTGTGGGTAAATTGCGCTGATAATAAATTGCCCGAGATATCGGGTATACTCAGTGCCGCTGCCAGTTTTCCTTTTGCAGCTTTCTCCCATTCCATATCGCCGTTTTTAATGGAAAGGCTTTTTGATGCTGCATATTGCAGTAGTGAGTCAAGCGAGTTGAAGACGAGGTTACTTTGACCCAGGCTGCTTTCTACCACAAGTAATGCAGTAAGTACCAATATATAGTGGCTCCATTTCATGGCCTAGTTTATCCTTTTCAATAAAATTGTTTTTGACATCAGCAATTTTTTTGCTGTAATCTGCAGCAGGTCTTGTTGTACCATGGTTGCCACTGCCGATAGGGTGATGCCTGCCTCGGGTGGCGTCATGGTGCCCAGATACTGCCCCTTGGTGTCATGGTATTGTAGTGCGGAAAGAATAATGGTAGCGCTTTTATCGGCGTCGCCTTTTTCAGGCAACAGCCTGCCGGTGTAGCTGTTGTGGTTGTTGCGGTATATTTCAATCCGAAGCGATTTTCCGTTATGCTCTCCTTTCCATTGTCCAATGATTTGATCAGCATTTTGCAGCATGCAATTGGTTCCTGCGTAGAAGAGTGCTGTAGCGAGAACAACGGTTCTTGAAATTAGTGTGACCATGCTACTTGTGATTTTTGGTTCAAGGCAGCTTTACACATGAGCTGCAGCGATTAGCCTCAAATAAAATTTACAGTGTAAAGTTTTGAAGATGTAGTTAGAACTGGCTACCCCGAATAATCGGGGTAGTACCAGTTCCTGGGTCCCCCATCCCTCTGCAGCAGCGTGCAGGGATCGTCCACCACAACTACAAACAAACCCGTCCGTTTATCTTGATAGCGAAGTTTGGGTACGGGCAGCTTACGTGCAAGCAGAAACAATGTGAAGTGGACAAACTGCTCGGTGAACCGACTAATCATTAATGTTGCGCCAACCAGGCCAGAAAGGCGGAGACTTTTAATTTCCCAACCAAAATTTGTCCTTTGAAAGGGATTGTTAGATTAACCAGAAGTTTCCGGTTAAAGAATGTAGAGGCATCTTTAACAGCCTTTCTATTAATGAGATATTGTCTGTTAGCACGAAAAAACAGGGGCAAAAATGACTGCTCCAAACTCTCCATATTATCATTCAGTAAAAATCGTTCCTGATTAAAAGTGTAGGCATAAGTTGCACCACCATCTACATACATCACTGCGATGGAAGCTGCTTCCAGCGGAATTATTTTTTCGCGATGCCGAATTATTATGGCATTACGTTTTGGTGACAGCTTGTTTTCCAAAATGCCGAGCATATTGCCGTAGTCATCGTCGGTAGCGGTAAATCTGGCTTTTAATCCCTGATACTTTGCCAGTGCTTTTTCAATGGTAGCTTTGGTAAATGGCTTGAGTAAATAATCAATACCTGCATCTTGAAATGCTTCAGCAAAATAGGTATTGTACGCAGTACAAAAAATGATGGGAATATGGTTTTGAAAAGTTTTAAATATTTCAAAACTCAATCCGTCGCCTAATTGTATGTCTGAAAAAACAAGATCAATGTCATTCGTTTGCCCAAAAAACTTAATTCCTTCTTCTACCGAATGCAGCATGGCTACTACGTCAATATCGGGTTCGAGCGCCAGTATGGTTCGTTTTAAATCTCTGGCGGTTACCTTTTCATCCTCAATTATTACAACCTTCATAGTTGGTTTTGGTTAAGCAGTGGTACAAAAACGCAATAGCGATTGTTATCTTCCTGTATCGTTATCATTTTACCCGCCATAAGCTGATACCGCGCATTAAGGTTAGCCAGGCCGGTGCCAGAACTATTATGAGCTTTTGCGGTGGACTTGTTGTTGCAAACCTGAATGCCGTTATTTTCAAAACTAACCGCAATGCGCAACGGTTTCCTATCGGTAAAAGCATTGTGCTTGATGGCATTTTCAACCAGGGCTTGTAAAGCATAAGCGGGTAGCATTTTCCCAAGTTCGCGGTCTGGTACATCAAAAGTGCAAAGGAGCGAGTTTTCAAATCTTACCTTTTGCAGGTCAATATAGTCGCGGGTAAACTGTAATTCATTGCCCAACGGAACTAAAGCCGTGTTGTTAACTTCAATGGTATACCGCAAAAATTGAGATAGCCTTATTACATACGTTTCAGCTTCTTCGGGATTTTGTTGTATAAGCGATTTTAAAACGCTTAGCGTATTAAAAAGAAAATGAGGCTGCAATTGCTGCATCAGTACTTTTTGCTGCGCCTCGAGGCTATTTACCTTTAGCCGTTGCACTTCAAATTCGGCAAGTTCTTTTTTCTGGGCAAGCGAAATGGAATTGCAAATAATGAGAATAATGGTATTGATCGCAAACATGGAAATAATAGGATATACCAGAAACCCTTTTCCTACCAACGACAAGTCAAGCTGTAATGGCTTAATCTTTTCCATGCCAACGCGTAAGCCCAAAAAAGCAAAGTGTGTTAACGCCGTAAAAAAATAGCTTGCAGCAAACTGTTTCCATCGTTGGTACTGTTCGGTTTTTTTAATAACCGCAATATTGATCAGCCAAAAAATAAAGACATTGATGGTGAGTGCTATGCAGCCAAAAAGAAGGAATTCGGCAGGCAAATTATTAAAAACGTAAACCGGAATAACGCCGTAGATCGCAATAATTGGCGAGGACAGCAGCGCTGTCTGCAAGAGCTTTCTATGTTTTCTCTTATCCATAATTTGTCAAACATATGCATTAGCCCAAAATGGAAATAGCAGAAAAATAGTGCTGATGGCCAAAATGGAATCTTACAACGCTGTTATTGCCAGTTGGTGTATCATTTTGTCCAATTCACCCCCTTTTAGGTAGTTGCGCACCCTGCATTGGAAGAAGTTTTGCATTATAATGAAACAGTTCATGCTATTACCAGTCAATAAGGGGCAACTAAGCGGAATGCTAGGTTTATTACTTCTTTCTTTGAGTTTCCAGTCATTTGGCCAACAGACGATTACGATAAGTGGTACCATTAAGGATGCAAAAAGTGGCGAAGCGTTTCAGGGTGCTACACTCTCTACTGCTGGCAGAAATACCTTTGCCATTACTTCAAATGAGTACGGTTTTTATTCCCTCTCGGTACCCAAAGGAAGATATTCCTTTAAGGTGTCTTATGTAGGCTTCACCGAAATTTCAGCCGATATCAACCTTACTGCCGATACCACAATTGATTGGGAGCTTGCCAGCAGTGCTCAATTGGAAGAAGTGGTGATTTCGTCGAAACGAAAGGATGACAACCTGCGCAAAGCAGTAATGGGCACCGAGACGCTCAACATGAATGAGGTGGCGAAGTTGCCGGTCATTTTTGGCGAAAAGGATATCATTAAAACGATACAGTTGCTACCAGGGGTAAAGTCTAATGGCGAAGGGAGCAATGGCTTTTCGGTAAGGGGTGGTGGCACAGATCAAAATCTTATACTGCTCGACGAAGCACCCGTGTACAATGCATCGCATCTTTTAGGCTTTTTTAGCACATTCAACAGCGATGCAATAAAGGATGCGACGATAATAAAGGGTAATAGTCCTGCGCAATACGGTGGCCGGCTATCATCTGTATTGGACGTAAAAATGAAGGAAGGGAACATCAAAGACTTCAATGTAACCGGGGGCCTCGGCTCAATTAGTAGCCGGGTTAGTGTAGAAGGACCGATACAAAAGGAAAAATCATCTTTTATTGTATCAGGCAGAAGAACCTATGCGGATTTGTTCTTAAAGGCCAGCCCCGATTTTAGCGACTCCAAATTGTATTTCTATGATCTGAATGCAAAGGCAAACTATAAGATAAACGACAAAAACCGTGTTTATTTATCAGGCTATTTTGGCCGCGATGTACTGGGCTTTGGCAACACATTTAATACCGATTGGGGTAATACCACCGGCACGTTGCGCTGGAATAGCATTTTAAGCGCCAAGCTATTTTCCAATACTTCGCTTATTTATAGCAACTATGATTACAATATCAGAATTCGAAACAACGAAACTGATTTCAATATTAATTCCAATATAAAAGATTGGAACATTAAGCAAGACTTTTCGTTATATGCCAATCCCCAACATTCGCTGCGGTTTGGCTTCAATGCCATTCACCATACTATTACGCCGAGCACCTTTACCGGCACTGTAAATAATAATACGCCCAAAAATGGCAGACAGGGTTTGGAGAGTGCGGTTTATATCAATGACTATTGGAAAGTGAATAGCAACCTCAGCCTTGATTATGGGCTTAGGCTATCGGCCTATAGCATATTGGGCGGCGATACTTATAACATTTACAACAAAGGGGTAATAACCGAGAGCATTGTATTAGATAAAGGAACATTTGGAAAAACCTACCTTAATGCAGAACCCCGAATTACGGCCAACTATCGGGTAAGTGATGTAAGCAGTATCAAAGGCGGATATGCTCGCAACACGCAAAACCTGCACCTGATGAGTAATTCCACGGCGGGGAACCCAACAGACCAATGGATCGGTAATAGCTATAGCACCAAGCCTGAAATAGCTGACCAGATAAGTGTGGGTTATAGCCGAAATTTTAATAACAACAACTATGAATTTAATGCTGAAACTTACTACAAAAGCATGCAGAATCAGGTAGACTACAAAGATGGTGCCGACCTCAATACCGCTGCAGATATTGAAAGTGAATTGCTGTACGGCAAAGGACGTGCTTATGGCCTTGAGTTGTTATTTAAAAAGAAGACTGGCAGGCTTACAGGTTGGGTAGGCTACACACTATCGAAAACCGAAAGAAAGATTGATGGCATTAATAACAACGAGTGGTATAACGCAAGACAAGACAGAACTCATGACATGTCAATAGTTGGTATTTATCAGCTTAATAAGCAATGGTCGCTTTCAGGAACCTTTATATACAATACCGGCAATGCAGTAACCTATCCTACCGGTAAGTATAGCCTCAACGGGCAAACGGTATACCAATACGCCGACAGAAATGCTAATCGCATGCCAGCTAATCATCGGTTAGATCTTAATGCCACATATGACCTTGCCCGGAAGGGCAAAAAGGGAAAATATGAAAGCTCCTTAAGTTTTGGCTTATACAATGTATACGGAAGAGAGAATGCTTATACGATCACTTTCAGAGATAACGAGACCGATCCCACTAAAACCGAGGCCGTACAAACATCACTTTTTAGATGGGTGCCAAGTATCACGTACAATTTCAAATTCTAAATGCAAAGGCATATAACGCTAAAAAAGAAAATACTTAACAATTACCAATAATACTTTACAAATGAAAAGACTGAAGCCTATTGGCATTTTACTGCTATCCTGCAGCATCTTAGCCACATCCTGTGCCACAATTTTGGGTGGCCCTATTACCGCATCACAAAAGCACAGGCCCGAAAAAGGAGAAGCAAAAAGAAAACTAAGGCCCGCACCATTGATTGCTGGCATTGTAACTATTCCATTTTTTGTAGGGGCTATCAGCCTGATCGTTGACTTTTCAACGCGGGCAATTTATAAGCCCATGGAACCAAAGTCGAAATGATCATGATTAATTATAGGCATACCGGTTGTTGGTGTGCACTAAAATGGATTAGCAATGAAATTTAAATATGTAGTATATGCCTTGTTAGTAATGGTGCTGACAAGCTGCGAAAAAGTGATTGAACTTGATCTCGGGGATACAAGTCCTACGCTTGTAATTGAAGGTAATATCACCAACACTGCAGGACCATATTATGTGAAATTAACGAAGACGGTAAATTTTGATGACGCTAGCATTTACCCTGGCGTGGTGGGGGCATTGGTGACAATAACCGACAATGCCGGACAAAAAGATACACTCACCCATACTACAGGCGGGTTGTACGTCACCCAAAAGCTGCGGGGAATAATAGGGCGCACCTATTTTCTTACGGTTTTATCTGAAGGTAAAACCTATACTGCCCAAAGTACAATGGCCGAAAATGTATTGTTCGATTCTTTGCGGTACAATCCATTTTCGTTTGGCGGAAGCATACAACACACCGTTATTCCGGTGTACACTGACCCAATAACAGTAGGCAATAATTACCGCTATTTGCTATTCGTAAATGGCATCCTTGATAAAACCTATCTGGTAGATAATGACAATGTAAATAATGGAAAAACCAATGAGCGACCATTGCGTTCCAACGACATTGAAATTAAAGAGGGTGATTTTGTACAAGTGGCAATGCAGTGTATTGATGCACAAACCTATACCTACTATTTTACCTTATCGCAGGCGCAGGGAAATGGACCGGGGGGTGGCACAACACCGAGCAATCCACCCAATGGCATAACAGGTGGCGCCTTAGGAATTTTTTCGGCCTATACCACACAAACTAAATCGTTGGTGATACCCTAAAAACAATAGTGAAGCAGGCAATAGGTGCAGGGGTAGCGGGAAAAAAGGCAGTTATAACTGCAAATAATTTGTATTGGTGCTTGCATTCATGATTGCTGCTGCAGCAATAAACTTTATAGGGTATTATAGGGCATGTAACATTAATTAAGCTGGCAATTGCCATTCATTTCACTACTTGATTTGTCCATTTGGCATGCACTATTGTCCATGTCGGCGGCATTAACAATTTGCTTTTACTGTTCTGTGGCCAATTTGCCAGTGATCATAAAATTTAAAGACATGAAATATAGAAACGCCAATGGCGGATACCGTCCAGGAAATTTATTGCTGCTAGGTCTTGTTTGCTCAGGTATGCTACTAATTGTTGGTTGCGAAAAGACTACTACTGATGACGAATTTGTTGGGAACTGGAAAAGAGGTTTTGAATATGAAGGTGTAGGCCGGACCGAGGCTGTGTCATTTACTATTGGCACTAAGGTATACGTGGGCGGTGGCTATGACGGCACAGACAGGCTTAACGATTTTTGGGCATTTGATCAAAATACCGGTAGTTGGTTAAGAATAGCAGACTTCCCGGGAACGCCGCGCAATTCGGCTGTGGGTTTTGCTATAAATGGCAAAGGTTATGTGGGTACCGGAATAGATGAGAATAGTACCCGACTTAAAGACTTCTGGGAATACAACCCCGCCAATAATAGTTGGACAAGAAAAGCAGATTTCGCCGGCACGGCAAGGTACAATGCCGTTGGGTTTGCTATTGGCAACAACGGCTATATAGCAACAGGTTACGATGGTAATTACCTTAAAGATACCTGGCAGTATGATCCGGCAACAAATAGCTGGGTGCAAAAGGCGAGTTTGGCGGGATCCAAAAGAAGTGAGGCTGCAGTTTTTGTATACAACAATATAGCTTATGTAGTTACAGGATTCAATAATGGTAGCTACCTCAACGATTTTTGGTCGTACGACCCTGCTACTAATGTATGGACGGAGAAGCGAAAAATATCGGATGCTACCGATGAGTCGTTCGATGATGATTATGATGATTACATCAGGAGAAGTAATGCTGTAGTGTTTACCATGCTGGATAAGGCGTATCTGGTAACGGGTAATAGAAGTGGCATCATTAGTACTTGCTGGCAGTACGATATCACAACAGATTTGTGGGAGGAAAAAACCGCTTTTGAAGGTGCTTCAAGAGAGGGCGCAATTGCCTTTAGCATCAACAACCGTGGTTATCTGGTAACCGGAGGCAATAGCAGCTATCGTTTTGATGATTTGTGGGAGTTTTTCCCCACTCAGGAGCAAGATGATGATGATAACTAACCCCAATTCGCTCAACAACATGCGAAGTAACAATTCAATCCGTTTATGAGTACCAATAAAAAATACTCACTGCTGCCGCTACTCGTACTATTTTGTGCTGGTTGTATAAAAGCACCAATCGATTTTACCGATAATACCAGTACCGGCGATCCCAATATCTCGCTTTTAGACAACTATACCGTATCGTTATCTACCTTTAAAATAGATTCGTTTCCAACATCGGGGCATAGTGTATTTTCAATTGGAAGCGTAAATGATGCCTCATTTGGGATAATTAATGCCAGCAGCTATGCGCAATTAAATTTGCCTGCAGACAATGCAGCAAGAGATAAAACGGTTTTTTTTGATTCACTTGTTGTGGTTCTTAACCCCACCGGCGCTTATTATGGCGATACGCTGCTACCCTTTCGAATGGCAGCCTACAGGCTGAATGAAAAAATAGTCAACACAGAGTCGAATACAGACAACTACTATAATGGCAGAAGCTTTAGCTACGATCCTGTTGCATTGGGAGAGTTTAATGGAACCGTTCGGCCCAACAAAGAGGGTAATATTACATTTCGCTTATCAGATGCTTTGGGATTGGAACTGCTTTCAAAGTTGAGGAATAATAATACAGATATACAGACGTCGGATAATTTTGTAAATTACTTCAATGGCATCTACCTGAAGGCCGAGGCTGTTACTACTAATTCTTTGTTCTATTTTAATGCGGATGCAAAAAGTGCCTTACTAAGGCTCTACTATCACGAAAATGCGCCAGTACCCCAGGAGAAAAATATCGACTTTGAATTTACCACCAATAAGCAATTCAATAGTTTGCAATTTACCGGCAATGGTAGCCCTTATGATATTTTTACTCCTTTTAAAACGCAACTGAAACCCAGTGAAGATATGGGTAACAGGGCCTTTCTGCACAGTAATTTTGGCAGTTTTGTCAAGATTGCATTTCCATCCATACTAACCGTAAAGGAATTATATCCTTATATAAAAGTGTTGAAAGCAGAGCTGATAATTTACCCTACACCAGGTACCTATAACTACCCATTCGAATTGCCCAAAGAATTGTATTTGTACACAACGGATGAAAATAATAATATTATTCAGCAACTTATTGATGTTACAAAGCCAACCGGTCAAAATGCCGCAAATGGTAATTTATTTATCGACAAACTGTACGGCGAAAACACCCGATATACTTACAATATTACTGACTATATAAACGCGCTTATTGCCGAGGGCAGGTTTTCAAACTCGGCTCTGATGCTCGTGCCACCATCGGGTTATTCTGATAGTAAAACAAATAGATTAGTGATCAATAATCAAAAGCTCAATAAAGCAGTTCAACTGAAATTATATGTATTGGGATTATAATTATATCCAGCAAGCATGAATAAGCAAGCTAAAGTGTCGGCTCAAATTGGTGTATGTTTTTTGTTTTTTGCTGTGCCTATGCAAAATTTGTGTGGGCAGAACGTGAGTTCGCCATATTCCATTTTGGGTATTGGTGATGTTGATACGAAAGACTACGGCCGATATTTTGGATCTGGTAGTGCCTCCATTTCGCGCAGAGATGAAAATGCATATAATTATGCCAATCCTGCGGCGCTCACTGCATTGCCTTTTAAGCACATGAATTTTGATGTTGCAGGTCGTGGCCGTATTGCTACATTCACTTATCCAAATGCTGATTCAAGTACCGGCGTACCCTCCAACGATTTTGTGGTAAAACGCGTATCCATGGCTTTTCGTACAAGCGAAAAATCAGGTGCTGCATTTGGTTTGAGACCATACAGTAGCGTTAATTATTTATACATCGACGATGAAGCAATTTTAGATGGCAATACCAGCTACTTTAAGCGGGTAGAAGGGAGTGGCGGTATTAATCAGGTTTATGCATCATATGCAAGAGCATTTGGAACAAAATTTTCGGCTGGTATTACCGCCTCCTGGCTATTTGGCTCTTTGCAACGGCAAACCCAGTACTTAAGTCCTGCTATTGACTTAAATATTACGAAAGATGAGAAGGATTTTTACAATGGTGCTATTCTGCAGGCCGGTATTCAATACTATTCTTTACCGGGCAAAAAATGGCGGCATCAGTTGGGACTTACTGCGTCGACCGCTACAGCATTGAGCGGACAATTTACCGCTGAATACCTTGAAGCAGACATCTCAATCAATAAGGAAGTTGAATCAGGAAGAAGTTTTATGTTGCCCAATACGATTGGCTTTGGGTATAGTGCTGTGAATAAGGAAAGACTTACATTATCCATTGAAGGAAATTATTACAATTGGCCATACCAAAAGGTCAATTATCCTTCTTCTTATACCTATCCTTCTTTTCGTACTTCAATGGGTATGGAGTATAGCATTAAGGACAAAAGGAGACCAGGACAAATTGAAAAAGGATTCCTGAGTGCCGGGCTAAGTGCCGAGAATTCGTACATGCGTATAAAAGACAATAACCTATTGGACTTTGCCTTTTCGGTGGGTGCCGGAAAAACCATTACCCGAAACCTGCTGCTTTATACCGGTATAGAAGTGGGCACAAGAGGGAACAAGGCTATGGATCAAATAAAAGAACAGTACACCCAATTTATTTTTGGGCTGACCATTAAAGATTTATGGCTGGGATCGAAGTACGCCAGAAAGTACGACTAGCAAAAGGACATAGGTAATACGAAGTAGCATTATTACTCATCGTTTAAAGGATTGCCATGCACAATGGTTTATTAAAACAATTATTATTAGTAGCATTTTGCCATTGTTTCGTGGCTTCATTTTCACAAGAAAATGTAGCAGGTAAATGGCTGGCGGAAGATAGCACACGCATATACGAAGTGTACAAAACCAATACCGGCTATGATGCAAAAATTTATTGGTCTAACCGCAAGGCAAATGAAACGGGCGCTTTGGTGCTAAGACACCTGACTTACGATGCGCAGAAGAGGCGGTATAGTGGTATTATTTATTCTGTAGTTGATGGTTCGGCCAAAATGGCAAAAATTCAAATTAACGAATCTACAGCTACGCTTGAAATAACAATACCAAGGTTATTCGTATTACCTGTTACAATTAAATGGTATAGAAAACCGGAGTTATAGGGGGTGAGCAAAATCCAAGATACTCCTCAACCCGATAGCAAAAGCACCGGGCTTTAAAAGGGCAATCGCAAACCACCCTTTCACAAAAAATAATTATGACACCGCAGCACTATGCATGCCTTCTTACTATTATAACCATGATGTCGTATTGCACTTGCATAAACCCATCTGGCATGAGCCTTTAAAACAGGCTACTGATTTTGTTTTCGATAATAAGGTTTACCCAATTACAAGCCTTGTGCAACATTGGTCACCCAGCTCACGCCATGCAATTCATAATTTTAAAGGAATTGAAAGTGTGGAAAATAAATAATTGTACCATGAAAAATATATTCAGCCATGCAACTTTTTTTATTGTTGCCGCAGGACTGCTCGCCGCCATGTCTGCCTGCAATAAACATGACGGATTCAATAATGGCAACAACAACAATAGCGATGTCAATCTTGCCAATTTACAGGCGCAATTAAATGGTCTGCCAAAAGAGTCGCTGAGTACTGTGGAGCTTAACAGTCTGGTATTTATGCGCGAAGAGGAAAAGCTGGCAAGAGATGTGTATACCTATGCGTACCATAAATGGTCGGTAAAAATTTTCAGCAATATTGCCGGCAGCGAGCAAACGCATATGGATGCCGTACTGATGTTGCTGAACAAGTACAATATTACAGACCCCGCAGCATCGTTGGCGCCGGGTGTATTTAGTAATGCTACTTTGCAAAATTTGTATAACGCATTAGCAGCACGCACAGGCATTAGTTTATCCGATGCTTATCAGGTAGGTGCAACTATAGAAGACCTCGATATTTTTGACCTGCTGAATGCAAGAGCCGCTACTGATAATCAGGATATTGGGATAGTGTACGATATGCTTACCAAAGGAAGTCGCAATCATTTGCGCTCTTTCTATAAAAATATTATAAGCAGGGGCGACACCTATACACCGCAATTCATTACGCAGGAGCAGTTTGATGCCATCATCAACAGTGGTATGGAAACAGGATTCTGAAACAGCATATCGTTGCTGATTTGAGCAGGATGTACGCAATCATGCGTATGCCCTGCTCTAATCAGGTTTGGGATTCAAATATCCCGTAATACCACAGGCTATCTTTAGTGATTAGCATGGTAATCAAATGAAGTCGGTTGCAGTAGCTACTGCAACAGCCATCCAATATTTTTTTCCTACATTTCCGTGCATCGCTATTGCGCAATGGAACTGCTGCAATTGCATTGTACACCATAACAAAAGTGAAATACAATGATGAAAAAAATCTTAATACTGCCTCCGCTATTGGCCATTGCTTTGCTTTTTGCCTGCAACAGCAGCATCATAAAAGTTCCTCCTTCTCCTTATCCCATCAGCAAAGACAAATTTTCTGTAGATACCCTTGCCACCGGCTTTACCATACCCTATGGCATTGCTGTGGTGAGCGATAGTGAATTCTTTGTCAGCGATAGGGTAGGCTATCTTTCGCATTGGGTAAACGACTCCATGCATGAAGTAGCCGGCATACCCCGTGTGGCCAGTTTTGGCATACCCGGCGTACCGGCAATTATGCATGGTGGATTAATGGATTTGAGTTTACATCCCGACTATGCGCATAACGGATGGATATACATGGCATATCTGGGCATTGATGGCCGGGCAAAGCTGGTGCGCATGAAAATTGCAAACAACACAGCAGCGCAATTCGATACCCTTTTTGTTACCCGCAAAGAACAGTATACGGGTAATGGCATGCGCATGGTGTGGGAAGACGAGCATCATGTATTTCTGAACCTGGGCCGCTCCGATTTGTCAACCCGCGAAAAGCCCGTTATGAATGCTCAGGACCTGCAGGATGATGCAGGAAAAATTCATAGGCTAATGGATGATGGCAGCATACCACCCGATAACCCTGTGTTTCCGGGCTTTACAGCGCCGGGTACTATTTGGAGTTATGGCCACAGAGATGTGCAGGGTTTATATTACGATACCGTTACCCATACGCTTTTTGGTGCGGAACATGGCCCAAAAGGCGGTGATGAATTCAACATTATAGCCAAAGGAAAAAATTATGGATGGCCATTGTTTAGCTACGGCATCAATTATGATGGTGCCATTGTAGCGGCCATGTCTGCCGATTCTGCGGCTACATTTTCGGTGCTGCCGGAACATTACTGGACCGTGCCTACCAACGATGGCGGACAGGCTATTGCACCTGCATGCCTGCTGTATGTACGGGGCAGCAATATTGCCGATTGGAATGGTTATTTTCTATTGGGCTCTCTGGCCTATGGCCGATTGATGAAATATAATCGCGATACGCAGGAGACCGTTGCCCTCAGCATAGAAGGCCGTGTAAGAACCATTCAACAATTGCCGGGTGGAGATATTATTGCATTAATAGAACGTAATGATATCAGGAAGTCCAACGGTATGATAGTAAGGATACGGCGGTAAATAATTAGTCATCCCCGTTTAATTTAGGGTACTGCGTTGGTGGCATCATGCAGGTGAAGGCCGCTTCAATTAATCAGGCATTCTTTTTAATACATGCAGGGTCAGGCCTTTTGTTGTAACACTGCTTTGAAGTAATGAAACAGGAGCGCTAACTTTCGCATGGGGTAAACGACTCTTTGCACGAAATAGCCGGCATATGCCCTGTGGCCGGTTTCATAGTACTTTTCGCTTTGCTTTAGTACCCGGTCAAAAGGCGAGCCTGTATGGCAGGCATGATTATATGGCCGGGACAGTGTACATTACTGGTAAAGCAATTTCTTTTTTGGGGTTGTGCCTTAGCTGCCTTTCCGCCGGGGGGCGTTGCGGTTTGAACAGGGTTAAAAAAAAGCAGCCGGCATGAATACCGGCTGCGTGCTTATAGCGAGGGTTTAGGATTAAACTGTTGCCTGCAAATTTGCCGGCAAGGCGCAGCAATGCCTGTAAGCAATCTTTCAAAAGCTTGCACCTATTCTACAAGGCCAAAAAATAATGAGGACTTATTTTACAAGTACCTGTAAAATAACTGCCAACCGGCTGATAATCAGTTACTTGAGATAATCGCTCGGGCTCTTTCCAAATTCCTGCTGAAAGACCCGCGAAAAATAAGCGGGCTCGTTGAAGCCTACGGTATAGGCAATTTCGGCAATGGTTAATCCGCCTTTTCGCAGCAGGCTTAGGCCCTGTTGCAGCCGCTGTGAGCGGATAAACTGCGATGGCGTTTTGCCGGTAAGCGCTTTAAGTTTCCGGTACACCTGCATCTGGCTCATGTGTACGGCCGATGCCAATTCTGCCACGCCAAATTCAGCATCGCCCATATGGCTGTTGATCTGCTCCGATAGCTTTTGCAGAAACAAATCGTCCAGCGTTGGTGCGGTGGTTGCGGGTGCGCCATGGGCATAATGCTGTTGCAGTTGGCGGAATCATTGCATCAATGGAATGTAATGATTGCAGGAAGTCAAACGGTATGGTGGTGAGCATACGGCATTGTAAATTTTTCGTAAACCCAATAATTCGGGTTAATTACCGCGCAGTAATTTTTAAGTGAGCAAACTTGTCATTCGGAAGCCTTCGGTCATAGCATTTTGCTTTTTATGGCTTTGCTTTTTATACATGCTAATGGCATTTTATCCAAGCTTTCTTATAAGGATAATATCCATCCGGAAAATGAATATCACAGTAATCATTGCTGGTATTTTATAGGACAAAAAATGGTATAAAAATATTTTTATTGGTGCAGTGCTAAAGGGCATAACTGTCTTATATTGAACAAATATTTTTAACGCTAAAACATTTATTAAATGAAGCTATCTTTTTTTATTGTAGTGTGTGCTGCTGTTACGTTTTCTGCTTGCACTAAAAGTACAATTGGTGATGATGAAAATGCATTGACTACAAAATCTACAACCCAGGTCAGGCCACTAAATAATCGCAGTGGCACGCAAAAGATTAATGATCAGCAAACCAATGCAAGCCTCGAACGTGGCACGCCGGTTCCACTCCCATTTTTTTCGCAGGAAACCGTAAAAGTAAAAGTGGGTACCTGGATTACGGTACGCTTTAGCCTGCAGGATATTTATGCACTCGGGCCTTGTACCGGAGCACTTAGCGATGAAGGCAGAGCGGAAATTGCTGCGGCTACTGCACAATTTGTAGAAGACAATGACATTCGCATTGTTTTTGATGGTAAAGAAATTGACGTGGCTGCATTTTTCAGAACGGAAGCCATAACTATTGTTACCAATAACGGTGGCGATTGCCAGTATATCAATCCCTTTCGCTACTATGTTAATCCGCAGGCAAAAGGCGATTATGTATTACAGTCGTGGTTAAATGGGGTAGAGTATTCCCGAATAGTAAGGTTTGAATAATAAGTGCTACAAGGCTGTTGGCCTGGACCAATAGTGTACACAATATTAGAGGCTGATTCATACGCTTGAGTCAGCCTCTTTCTATTGGGATAGCTGTTATTTTCAATTCTCGTTATGCCATTCCGTAAGCCGTCATGTTAGTTTTGAAACAACCTCTTTTTTGTGGTAAATGTGTGCTGTGTTTTTACTGGAGAGATTGGGGTTTGAATTGTTGCAAAAGAAAGCAGCCGGCATGAATACCGGCTGCGTGATTATTAACCAGCGCTTAGGATTTACTTATTTGTGCAACACCATTTTACCGGTGATCATTACTGGTTTGCCATTGGCATCTTCGGTTTGTAACTGATACAGATATATACCGGCAGCTTTTGCAGCGCCATCAAAGCGTACCATGTGTGTACCGGCCATCTGTTTGCCATTGGCTAGTATGGCTATTTTTTGTCCCTGCGCATTGTACACCGACAGTTGCACCTGTGCATCTGCAGGCAAAGTGTATCTTATGCTTGTAACAGTATTGAAAGGATTAGGGAAGTTTTCTACCGTGGGTAAGTAAGGCAGGCTAATGGTTTGCTTGGTTGCCATGGTGATGGTTGTGGGAGCTACGGCGCAACCTGTATTGAGTAAGCCAAGGTTGTATTGCTCCAGCAAAGCTGCCAGCATGGTCATGGTATTACCCAGGCTACTGTTGCTTCTTACTTTGGCCGGCAGCTTTTTACTGCCAATGGCTGCATCGGCTGCGGTTATGGCATCCAGTAAGGCTTGCGTCGGAGCGGCACCGTTGGCCACATTGAGTTTAGCAGCTATCAGCTGATTGGCCAGTATCAGGCTTGCATCGCCTTTTACCGAAGCATTCAGCAAATTGAGTAACTGTGTTTTGCTATAGGCATTTGTGGTACCCAGCATCATGGGCAACGCAGTAGCCGGCCAGGTGGCAGCGTTGTTTTTCCAATCGCCCTGCGGTATGGGGCAGGTGCCACAGGCTTCATCTACTTGTCCGTTGCAATTATCGTCAATGCCATTGCCGCAAATTTCTATGGCATTAGGACGGATGCTTGCATCGCCATCATTACAATCACCGTTCAGCAGACTGAAGCCTGCAGGTGCTGCCGCGCCATAGCAAATGCTTTGTGCCGTACCCGTGCCGTATCCGTCACCATCCGCATCGGTATAGAAATTGCCGATGCGCCACATGGTAGCATCCAATGGTGCGCAATCTGTTGCATCAGGCGTGCCATCGTTATCATCATCAGCGTCCACACAATCGGCTTCGCTATCACCGTCGGTATTGGTAAAGCCTTCGTCAACCATGCCATCGCAATTATTGTCGATGCCATCGCAGATTTCAGTTGCATTCGGGTTGATGGCCGCGTCAGCATCATTGCAGTCTCCACCTACGGCACTCATCCCGGTAGGGACGGTTGCGCCATAGCAAATGCTTTGCGCCGTACCTGTGCCAAAACCATCACCATCCGCATCGGTATAAAAATCGCCCAGGCGCCATTTGGTGGCATCAAGCGGTTCGCAGTCTTCCGCATCGGGCGTGCCGTCATTATCATCATCGGCATCTACACAATCCGCTTCGCTATCGCCGTCGGTATTGGTAAAGCCTTCATCTACCTGTCCGTCGCAATTGTTATCGATGTCATCGCATATTTCTGTTGCACCGGGGTTGATGGCTGCGTCGGCATCATTACAATCGCCGGCTACCGTTGCCCAGCCTGCACCGGGGTTAGTGCAAAACGGCTGACCTGTTCCGGTACCGTAATGGTCACCATCCGCATCGGTATAGTAGGTAACCGGTGTAGCCGCCGGTGACTGGAATTCGTATGCCCCCATATCAATCAGGCTGCCGCCGGCTATGGCGTCGTATTTACGGGTATTGCCATCGGGGTCGGTGGTCGTAGTATTTAGCGCATCATCGCCGGCATCAAGTGCGGGTGAACAGGCGGTGAGGCGAAGATTGGTGCTGCTTACAAATAGCGGGTCAATATTGAGTACATTGGTGCAAGTGCCAATAGCAGGGCATCCGCCCTGGATAATGGAATTGGTGAAAAAAGTGCTTGGGGCAAAAAGGGCAGAGATGCCCGAACTATTTCCCCATACAATGCTGTTGGTAATTTCGCCCGCGTTCAAATACATGGCCCCGTTTACCGGTGCCTGATTGCCAGCAAATGAGCTGTTC